>NZ_JAUBPR010000292.1:0-1285 GCF_036700845.1 Microcoleus sp. S13_C5 | reverse complement strand
TACCGGAACTGGTCTAAACTAACTATGTTATTCTACCACAAATATAGTCTGTCTACTTACGCCGAGCTGTACTAGTTCGTTAGCCAGAGCTTCTTCGTTGATGTATTCGTTTTCTTGGGCGAGGGTAATAGCTTTGTCGTACATCTCAATCGCCTCTATTTTTCCCCCTAAAACCCGATGCCGCTCTGCCTCTACTAGATAGAATTTATGCAGATGATTCATTGGGGCATGATGCGCCCATTTCTGCATTTTTTCTTGATTAGCTTGTACGCGAACGAGAATTTTCTGTTGTTCAGATTCTTGGCTATTGGCATACACCGCTAGCCGTACTAAAGAATCGTAAAAATAGAATAGAGGAACAAGAGGCATTCCTACCACTGCATTTAAATACTTCTCTGCTATGGCACTATTTTCAATCGCTTCTGAGTAATTTTCAAACCAATAACTAAGTAAAAGTTTGGGCCAATATATGTAGGCAAGTCCCAATTTGTCATTTGCTTGCTCGTGCAGTGGCAATCTCATCTGCTCATCACAGGCTTCACCTTTTAAAAGTGAGGGATTTTCACTTTTCCCAAGCATATTTAAGGTAGCCTGCCAATGGGCTTCTATATAATTAATTGAGGTCTCTTGCTTGATTTTATGAATAGCATCTCTGTTGATTGCTATCTCTCTTTCAAGAACAGTCAGTTCTTGACCGCTAAAGTAAGCAAAACCGGAGTACATAACTAGACCATAGGCACTATATTCTAAGTCTCCTGTTTCCATTCCGCTAGAGTAACCTGACACCAAAGGCTCTAAGGTTTCTCTCAGATGCTCTTTCCAATGTCGGATGAGTGTATTTACAATGAAGATTGTCTTGGCTTTGATTTCTTGAGCATTTAACTTTGATAGTAGAGTTAAAGCCAATTGACCAAACTGATAGCCTGAATCAATATCTCCCACAATGGCACAAAGAAGAAGACCATAATTGCCATAAGCAAACGGAGAAACAGAAGCATTACCATATTCGACGGATAAATTTATTTGTTTGCACACCGTCAAGGGTACCAGTTCTGGCGCAGCAAGGTATGCAGGAGAAAAGATACTTGATAAAACTCTCATGGCTGCTAGTTTATAGGCATCGGTCATTTGAGGTAGGTTAGCTAAATCCTCAATTTCCAAGCCCTTCAAAATTGCCGCAGTTTCCCCTAGTGCCTGGCCAATATCTGACCAGGGTAAGCTCATCTAATTTAGTATAAATTGTACTTGACAAAAAGACAAATATAAAAAATGTGGTATTTACGTA
>NZ_JAUBPR010000177.1:0-10034 GCF_036700845.1 Microcoleus sp. S13_C5 | reverse complement strand
GCTGCTTGTTTATCCCACCCAACATGATGATGCCTCTAAATTCCCTTGTCAATAGCGTTTGAGATGCGCTTACCCTGCCTTCTAATCGCGGATCGTAACATCCAACCCAAGCCGCAGGATGACATTCGTGTACTAAATACCCGTACAGCCAAATTGCTCCTCTACCTTCAATAACAATTCCTTGACTCAATTGAACGTCTTGAGGAAGTTTCAAACCTTGTAAATCATCTGGTGTGATGATACCGTCTTGAGTTGTAATTAGCAAGCGCAGATGTTGGTAAGCTAAACCGTCTTGAGTTTGATTGGGGATTATTTTTAATTCAATAGGATTCATTGGATGCACGAATGTTGAATGCTGCGATAAAATCATATACCTTTTAGGGTAAATTGGGAATCCGATCGCCAACTTTGAGTCCCAATTGGGCCGCCCTTCCGCCTCTGAGTTCAATAACTCCGTCAACGGGAACATCCGGGCCGTAGTTGGGGCAGGTTTCGGTCAAACACGGCGGTACGTTAGGAATTATCGCCTGCACTACGCCTTCCCGCAGAAAAACCATATCGAGCTCAATAAACACGTTTTTCATCCAAAAACGCACGTTTCGCGCGGGTTCGATCGGGAAAAGCATTCCTCTGTCGTCTGGCAATTCAGTGCGAAACATTAGACCTGTCGCTTGTTCTTGGGGAGTTTTCGCCACTTCCAGTCCGATCGCGCGATCGGCTATAATCGTGTTAACAGAAATTGGCAAAAGCTGACCCATATCTAGTCCGCCAAACAGCGACATAAAGTTTGATTCAGTCAGATTAGGGTTTCCCGAAACAACTCCTAAATAATTACCAGAGTTTTTATCTTTCATAATAGTTTGGTTGTCGGAAACAGAAAGCTCTAAATCGCTAAACTTCATGCCCTCTGTCAAGACAATTTTATCATTGCCGTTGCCAAAATCTGTAATTATATCGGCTTCAGTAATAGTAGATGCGGCGGAGGTTCTTTCAATCACAAATAAATCATCGCCTGCCCCTCCTGTCAAGATATCCCCGCCTTCGCCGCCTATTAGCAAATCGTTACCCCGATCGCCAAAAATCCAATCGGAGTCTTGTCCTCCATAGATTGTATCGCTTCCCTGACCGCCAGACAGCGTATCAGCGCCTTCATTTCCTGCTAGCAAGTCATTGTCCCGATCTCCAAAAATCCGGTCATTTCCCCCCACACCTTGAAGAGTATCATTACCTGCAAATCCTCTAATCGTATCGTTGCTGAGAGTTCCCAGGAGAAAATCGAAGCCGAAAGTACCGTCGATGTTAACCATTTTGCGTTTAATAAGAGGAAGATTTGGCGATCGGCATCCGCCAACCGGTACCAAAAGCTCGATCGCTAATTTTCAAACCCGGGGCTGCTTGCCGCCGTTTAAACTCCGCTTGCCTCACTAATTTTACTACACGTTTAACCACGGCTTCATCGTGTCCCGCTGCGACAATTTGTTGGGCAGATTCGTGATGTTCTATCAACCGCTGCAAGATGTCATCCAAAACATCGTAATCCGGCAAAGAATCTTGGTCAATTTGTCCCGGTTTCAGTTCAGCACTCGGCGCTTTACTAATAATATTAACCGGAATAATTTCCTTGTCCAGGGGCGGGCATGGGGGCATCGCCCCTACATATCCGCCAGAATTCAGCCACCTACAAAGCGAATAAACGCGAGTTTTCGGTACATCAGAAATCACTGCCAATCCCCCATTCATATCGCCGTAGAGAGTGCAGTAACCCACCGCCATTTCCGACTTATTCCCAGTCGAAAGCAGCAAATGTCCGAACTTATTAGAAATGGCCATCAACAGATTGCCTCGAATCCGTGATTGAATATTTTCCTCAGCAATCCCGAAAGTTGTGTTGACAAACAAATTGGCGAGAGTGCGATCGTAAGTTTTCATCAAATCGCCGATCGGCAATAGTTCGATCGCGATGCCCAGATTTCGGGCTAATTCCAAAGCATCATTAACCGAATGATCCGAACTGTAAGGAGAAGGCATCAGCACCCCTAGAACATTTTCGGGCCCGATCGCGCAACTGGCGATCGCAGCCACCAAAGCCGAATCTATCCCGCCACTCAAACCGAGTACAACCTTAGAAAAACCGCACTTGCGGACATAATCTCGTACTCCCAAAACCAAAGCAGCCCAAATTTCTGCATCTCCCTCGACCGGATAAAAACTCAATGGCGCCGCCTTAATTCCTGCTTCATTTTGCTGATGGCTGCCAACTAAATCTTGTTTAGCTGCGTCATATTCCAGCACCGCAAAATCCGTTTCAAAAGAAGCTAATACCTCAATCAAATCACCCTTTCGATCCACACTAAAACTGCTGCCGTCAAAAATAATATCGTCATTTCCCCCTACCTGATTAGCGTAAATAATCGGTAGCCCGCAGCGGATGACGCTGTGCTGCAACATCGCCGATCGCACTCCCCGCTTTCCCGCAGAATAAGGCGATGCCGACAAATTCACCACTAAATCTACACCCAATTTTGCTAAATCGGAAACAGGATCGCCCGCGTAACTGCGTTTACCCCAAAACTCCTCATTGTTCCACAAATCTTCACAAATTGTCACCCCGATTTTGACTGCGCCAATAGAAAAGTAATTGCTGTTTTCTCCTGGTTCAAAATATCTATCTTCATCAAATACATCATAAGTAGGCAACAAGCGTTTATGAAAAACTTTTTTTACCGCGCCATTTTGCAACAAAACAGCACTGTTAAACAATGATTTTCCGCCTAGTTTAACAGCATTAGCATTAGGTACGGCAGTGCCGACTATGACTGCCAACTTCGGCGGCAAAGCTTGCGCCAGTTGCTGCAACTGTGCACTTGCGGCTGCAATGAAACTGGGGTTAATCAACAAATCGCGCGGCGGATAACCGATCAGGGAAAGTTCCGGTGTTAGTAATAAGTTTGCGCCCTCAACCTCAGCTTTTTTCGCAGCCTCCAGAATTAGGTTGGAGTTGCCAAAGATATCACCAATAGTAGGATTGAGTTGTGCGATCGCAATTTTCATATTATCAAATCACTTAATAAATATTGCTAACAGTCCGCCCGCGCGGACTCACTTTCCTATAGTCCTCGATTTGAATGTAGCGAAAAATTACTCCGATTTGTAATGTTTCAACTCTTCCTCAATATAATAATTTACCAAATGCCGGTAAATATTTTCAACCACATCAGGATTCAAACCCGATTCTTGAGCCCACTCGCGCCGCTGCTGTAACATATCGTGAAAGCGATCGAACGATTTAACGCTAGCTTCACTCGTTTTGAACCTTGCTGCCGCGATGACGTATTGAAATCTCTTGCTCAAAGCCTCGATCACTTCTCGATCGATGATATCAATTTCCTCCCGAACTTCGTGAATATTAGCGCATTCATCAGGGTCTTTCATAGTCTGCACTCCTTAATAGCTTCTATTCTAATGTTACTAAATTGCTCCCCGAATGTCATCCAAGGAACAGCTAGATAAACACCAACGGCTTATTTTTGAAAGGAGCAAACGCTGCCGCATCAAAGCGGTACAAACTAGCAGGGCGGCCCGCCCCCCGCGAAACCTTAACACCGGTATCGCACAAAAAACCCAATTTTAACAATCGAGATCTAAAATTAGAATAATCAGAAAAATTTTCCCCCAAAATAGTTGTATAAAGTTGATACAAATCGCTCAAAGTAAAAAGTTCTGGTAAAACTTCAAAAGCTACCGGGCTGTATTCAAGTTTGTTACGCAGTCGCCGATATCCGTATTCGAGAATTTGAGTGTGATCGAAGGCCAGCTTTGGAACTTGTTGCACGGGATACCAAGCAATGCCGCCGACACGGTGCCCAACACCCGCGACTACACTCCCAGCAATTAACTCAGCTTCCTCAAAGCGAACCAAAGCAAAATAACTAACCGAAAGATAACGATCGCCCCTGGTAAATTCCCGAGGATCGCGCCCCGGTTCTCCAAATGTATACAATTGCTCCAGATACAAATTTTTTACCCGGATTTTCTCAGACAAAATTCGGTAAGCCGCATTTTCAAGAGACTCGCCCTGACGCACCAAAGTACCGGGAAGACTCCAAGAATCGATAAACGGTTCGTCTTGCCGCATTACCAACAGCACCAACAAGCGGTTCTGCACGGTATCGACGGAAAAAATAACATTATCTACTCCTACTTTAAAGTCAGCTAATGAGCAACCCTCGCTCTTTTTTGTGCCTCGTGCCATGCGTACAAATGCTCCCTATGGATGTAATCTTCGATGGTCGGAGTCAGGGCTTGGGTGTCTCCTGTTTCCCGATAGAAGGTAGAAGAAACATTGGGACCATTCAAAGATGCGATCGCCACGTCTGCACCCAGGCGCCTCAACTGCCACAAATCTAATTGATCTGACGGATAACCGGGTCGCGGTACTATCAGTAACTCCACTTGTTTTAACAATTGTTCAAATTTGTACCAGCGAGACAGTTGCCCCACCAAGTCGGAACCTATTACCAGCGTCAAATCTGCATTCGGCCACAGCAACCTTGCTTTTTCCACAGTTTCCACCGTCCTCGGACTGCTGAGCTCTGGATGCAAGCAAAGATTGTGTCTGGGCGAATTAATTTCTTGAATCATTAACAGCAGCATTGCCGATCGGTGTTCTAGAGAAGTTTGGTGCGACTTAAAAGGATTGTCCGATGCCCAAACTGCTACCCAATCAAAATGTTGCGAAAGCCAACTCAGAATTGTTTTGTGTCCTGCTGTGGGCGGATCGGCACTGGTTCCAAAAAGAGCAATCTTCTGCATAGGGAATCGGTAATGGGGAATTGTTGACTGTTGACTGTTGACTAATGACTAATGACTAATGACTAATGACTAATGACTCTTTTTCGTTTTTTGGGTGAGACTCTGCAAATCTGTAGAAATTTCCACCTGCGGCGAAATCGGGTTGTCAAGTTGGCGAGTTTCGGGGCGAAGACTGGCGACAGAAGCAGCAGTTCGTTTAGCGATATCGTCCAAACTTTCCTGCTTCTGGACTCGTTTGCCGTCCTTGACAACCAACTCCATTAATGGTAAATAAGAATCGCCATTGTGAATAGTTTCTCCCGACAATCCCAAATAATCTCCGAGAATTTGACCATTTTCAATATGTCTAAAAATTTGCTTTCTTCCTGGATATGTTACCTTGCCGCTTGCCTCTTTCATCACCGGAATTCCGTCAATTTCCACCAACTTATAAACACCGTTGACAGGGGAACCGCTGACCAACTTGGTTCCCAAACCGTAACCGTCAATGCAAGCACCGCTACTTTTTAATTTAGCAATTTCTCGATCATCCAAATCGCCGCTAGCAAAAATTGGAACGCCCGGAAGGATCGATCGAACTTCCCGAGACAGCACCGCCAAATCGCCGGAATCGAGCCGCACGCCTTCCAACTGCATTTCACCGCTGTTTACTCGATCGGCTAACATCCGCGCCGCCGCCACAGTATCATAAGTATCGATCAGCAGCGGCGCCCCCGGAAAATAGCGGTGAAAAGCTGCAAACGCCTGATTCTCGCTGCCTTCGAGGGCAGCCACAGCCATTACCAAAGCATGGGCGATCGTACCGACAGGCTTGCGGCCCAACTTCAAAGCAGCCAAAACATTAGAAGTTCCGTCGAATCCCGCAGCCAGAGCAGCCCTAGCCGCCCAAACAGCAGCTTGAGGCCCAAAAGCCCTGCGCGTCCCGAATTCCAGCAACTTAGCCTCCGGGCCCGCCACATCGCGCAGCCGCGCAGCCCGCGTCGCAATCAAAGTTTGATAATTTATGGCATTCAATAAATAAGTTTCCACTAACTGAGCCTGCCACAGAGGAGCCTCAATTCGCAGCAGAGGCTCGTTGGCAAACACCGCCGTCCCCTCCGGCACCGCCCAAACATCGCCAGTAAAACGGGCTGTGGCGAGTAAAGTCCAAAATCGCTCTCCTGCGCCGGCAAAAATCCCAGTGGACTGCAAAGCCTCAATTTGCGCCGGCGAAAACCGAAATTTTTCCAAATAATCGATAACTTGAGCCAAACCCATCGCGATCGCGTAGCCAAAACCCTCTGGCAGCCTGCGCGCGAATAATTCAAAACTCGCGGCCCGCCCGTCGAGCCCTTCCCCGACATAACAAGCGGCCATCGTTAGCTGGTAGAGATCGGTCAAAAGGCTGTAATCTGCTGAAGAAACCGTTAGTTCCTGGTCTTCTAAGATTTCTTCAAAACCTGTGAGCTGCAGGCTTTCTGTGGTAGTTTTCATAAAAAAAACCCCGAACAAACTTCTTTTTTTTAATTATAGTGACAAACACCATATCTTTTTGTAAATATTTGATAAAGATTGCAGATATTTGTCGAAAAAATTCGCTTATTATGCCCTTTAAGAGGGAATTTAGGTTAATTTGTACATTAATATTATGGTAAAACGCATATAAATACTTAATTTAACAAACTCAGGAATTAAGCACAAACACTCAAGCGTTCCCGGTTTTTTGCGAAAAAATTTCCTTGCAGCCCTTGAATAGAGTTAGACAACCCGGTTTCTGAGCGTCGGGAGGGCGATCGCGAGTGCTTGAGTAGAGCAAGGAAAAATCTACCAACAAAAGGTCGATCGTCCAAAAATGCGTAATTTCTCAAACCTTCAGCTTGCTTCATTGTTGCAGACTAATAAGTAATTCAAATAAATATTGCTAAACTCATCCACAGCTCAAAAAATCAGAGTAATATTAAAAGTATCAGAACTCAGACAAGAGAGGCAGATTCTATGAATCTTTCTAAATCTTTGGCAAACGCGATGCGTTACGTTTCGGAAGCAGCGGTGCGGATTTTTAGCCCCAGCGATGACAACTATCCAAATAGTGGAGTTCAACCTTTTGAGGGTAAGCTCTCCAAAAGTTCTAAATCGAGAGAATGAACAGCCCTTTTGGCAGTTTCTAGTGAGTTCGGCACAGGCATTCAGTTTAACAGTCAACAGTTAATTATTAACTGTTGACTGTTAACTTTTGACTTGGGATTTTGACTGTTAATAGTAATTGTAGGTGGGGTTTCTCTTCGTTCTACCCAACCTACAATTACCAATCATCAATTACACTGAACTTCGCCAACTGATAAAAGGCATATTCAGTGTAGAGCAAGCGTTTGAAATAAAGATTTTTGCCCCCGATTTACTGCGTATAAATTAGAGAAACACCAAGCAAATCTAGAGCCTTTTGTTGCACTGGGGTTGGTTCAGTGATCTTCTCAAAAACAAAACTAGCACCATTAATAGTTGATTGAATTTGATTTTGAGCTAGAGTACCCAAATCCGCTAGTAACTAACCTTTAGTTGAGGAGATTACCTGAACTTTTGGCTAGGTATCGCAGATCGCATACAACTATATACTGGTAACACTCTCTTGCAATGAATAAAGCCTGCGTCCCATTCCTGAGTTTCTCCAAGCGATCGCCCCAACTCCCCAACGCCCTACAAAAACCCCTCACACCGCCGATTAAATGGTAAAAAGGTTAAACTCACACGGAGCCTTGACTCATGACCCACTTTGGCCTCCTCTGTCCGGCATCCACCGGCCACCTCAACCCCATGACAACATTAGGCAGCGAACTGCTTCGCCGAGGCCATCGAGTCACCGTATTTAACCTCCTCGATGCTAAAACCACCACCTTAGCCAGCGGCTTAGAATTCCAGCCATTAGCTGAAGATGAATTTCCCGCAGGCTCAATGGCAGAAAGGTTGGGCCAACTGGGGAAACTCAGCGGACTGACAGCCTTGCGATATACTATCAAAACATTCACCCAAATTTGGGCTGCTCTTCTCACAGAGGCTCCAACTGCCATTCAAAAAGCCGGTGTAGAAGCTTTACTCGTAGACCAACTTTCATTTGAAGGAGGAACAATTGCCGAATTTCTCAACCTTCCTTTTGTCACAGTATGCAGTGCTTTGATGGTAAATCGAGACCCTAACATCCCACCGTTTGGTACTCCTTGGCAATACAATCCCACTTTAGCAAACCGCCTACGCAATCAAGTCAGCTATCAGTTACTAAATCTGGCTGTCAAACCAATTCGAGATGTTATTGCCCAATATCGCGAAGAGTGGAAATTACCTCTGTACTCTAACCCGAATGATGGTTACTCTAAACTGGCTCAAATCAGCCAACAACCGGCTGAGTTTGAGTTTCCCAGACAAAATTTACCCCCGCATTTCCATTTCACCGGCCCTTATCACAATCCTGCGACGCGCAAACCAGTACCTTTCCCTTTTGAACAATTAACCGGCAAACCATTGATTTATGCTTCGATGGGAACTGTGCAAAATCGCTTGCTGGATGTTTTTAAAATAATCGCCTCTGCCTGTGAAGGATTAGATGCCCAATTGGTAATATCTCTCGGCGGAAGTGCGACTACCGAATCCTTGCCGTCATTGCCGGGAAATCCGATAGTTGTTGGCTATGCACCGCAATTAGAGTTGCTGCAAAAAGCTGCTCTCACGATTACTCACGCCGGGATGAATACGACTTTGGAATCTTTGAGCAATGGAGTACCCATGGTGGCAATTCCTGTGGCGAATGATCAGCCGGGAGTGGGGGCGCGGATTGCTTATACGGGAGTTGGCGAAGTGGTTCCTTTGAAGGAATTGAGCGTTCCTAAACTGCGATCGGCAATTGAGAAAGTCCTAACCCAAGAGTCGTATAAACAAAGGGCGATCGAGATGCAAGAGGCGATCGGGCGATCGGGCGGAGTCAAGAAAGCTGCTGATATTATCGAACAGGTGGTATTGACTGGGAAACCTGCCTTGGCTGGGAAATAATACTTTTTGGCGCTGATTTTAAGCTACTAGAAGAGCAAAAATAAATTGTAGCCAAGAGGCGCGAGCGCCCCATCGCCCCAACGCCCAACAAAAACCCCTCATCCCACTACAATACAAAAAGTTAACCTCAAAGGAGCCTTAACTAATGACACACTTCGGCATTCTCTGTCCAGCCGACACCGGCCACCTCAACCCCATGACCACATTAGGCTGCGAACTGCTTCGCCGAGGTCATCGAGTCACGGTATTTGGCTTGCTCGATGCTAAAGCCACAACCTTAGCCAGCGGATTAGAATGCCAGTCATTAGCTGAAGATGAATTTCCCCTCGGCTCAAACGCAGAAGAGTTTACCCAACGAGGAAAACTCAGCGGACTGGCTGCCTTGCAATATAGTCTTAAAGCAGGTCATAAAAAATTAGCTGCTATTCTCAGAGACGCGCCAACCGCTATTAAACAAGCTGGTATAGAAGCTCTAGTCGTAGACCAAATTTCAATTGAAGGAGGAACAATTGCAGATTTTATAAACATCCCTTTTATAACAGTTTGCAGTGCGTTACTCTTGAATCGAGAACCCAACATTCCTCCCCTTGTTACTACTTGGCAATACAGTCCAACTTGGAAAGGGCGCTTACGCAATCAACTCGGCTATCAGTTACTCAATTTGCTTACCAAGCCGATTCGAGAGACGATCGCCGAATCTCGCAAAGAGTGGAAATTACCTCTGTACTCTCACCCAAACGATCATTACTCTAAACTCGCTCAGCTCAGCCAGCAGCCGGCTGAATTTGACTTTCCGAGGCAAAATTTACCCCCGCATTTCCATTTCACCGGCCCTTATCACAATCCAGCCACTCGGAAACCAGTGCCTTTTCCCTTTGAAAAATTAACTGGGAAACCATTGATTTATGCCTCTATGGGAACTATTCAAAATCGCTTGTTGGAGGTTTTTCAAACGATTGCCTCTGCGTGTGAAGGATTAGACGCTCAATTGGTGATTTCTCTCGGTGGTGGTGCGACTCCAGAATCCTTGCTGCCCTTGCCGGGAAATCCGATCGTTGTTGGGTATGCACCGCAATTAGAATTGCTGCAAAAAGCGACTCTCACGATTACTCATGCTGGGATGAATACCAGGGTAAGCTCATCTAATTTAGTATAAATTGTACTTGACAAAAAGACAAATATAAAAAATGTGGTATTTACGTATT
>NZ_JAUBPR010000176.1:0-10118 GCF_036700845.1 Microcoleus sp. S13_C5 | reverse complement strand
TTTTTAAACTACGACTCATAAACGCACCATACAAGCTATCTCTCTATTATATGCAACTTCACATAAAATTGGTATAATCCATAGAAAGTAATTGCTGAATACGTTTTTCGACTTCATCTGTCTAAATTCTTGCGATCAATATACCCTTTCAGTGATTGCCCTGTCAATGAGGAAAATTCAAATAGATATCAAACTCTCTCACAATCAAGTTTTCAGCATTTGTGTCTGACTCGCCTAGGTGCAAATCACTGCAAACCAACTCCTAGTAAAGCTTTCAGGCATTAAAACTCACCCCTTCTCTCCCCCACCTATAGCCAGACGCAAAATCTAGAGATATCCGGGTTCGTTGACATCCTCCCCGGCCGTACCGCGGGATTCCAAGAATCACTTCTGGGGCTTCCTCTTTCCACGACTCGACTTACATTGAGGAGTTCCCTCACAAATGCTCTTGTCGATGTCTCCAGAGGCGTTTAAGGTTCCCATGTGCCCCACGGTACGGAGTGCTAACTCAAGTATGTTAATTGCCGCATTCCAGTCTCGTAAGAGTACAAAACCACAATGATGACAGCGATGTGTTCTTTGACTCAAAGACTTCTTGATGAGTTCCCCACATTTGGAGCAGTTTTGAGAAATGTAGTGCGGTGGTACGGCAATCGTTACTACACCAAACACCTTGCCAAAATCTGAAGGGGTAACAAGAGAGCTATAAGATAGAACTGATAATGGTTTGCGCCCTTATCCCTCGCTGATAAAAGCGGCGTTTATGGGAGGACAAATGGGTTAATTATGCGGCCTTTTGGTGATATTGTTCCAAGTTTTTCACCCAGTTTTCTCCATCTAACCCCACGCCAAAGGCGCTGCGTCTTCGATAGATTCTCCCAAATTCTTTGGGACGACAGACATATTTGTGTCCCTGATGTTTGCTGATTTCACACCCGCGTATGGTTGATGGTAAATAAGCCAGAGACATCACCAAAATCATTGCGTTTAATCGCTCTCCTCTTAATCCAGTGCTTTCTAAGCTATAACCCCCACTTTTACACTCTCGGAACATTTATTCAAGACCCATTCTTAATTTATAAGATTCAATAGACTCCGTTAAACTTCCCAAATTAGTCAAGATATACCCCGGCTCTTTTGGTGTTTGACAACGGTAGCTTCTTTTCCATTTCGCTGCCCAAGCAAATCCTGAGAGCGGCACAGTTTTGCGGGTTCTCTTCCCTTGATAATATAAGGTCACTCCTGGTTTAATTGGCAACTCATCCAATCGGTGTCAAATTGGATTTTAGACTTCTAGACAAGTAGCTTTTTGCAACCTTAAACAAAATCCGACATTCCTTGCCGGGAGCCAGGTGGCTAAATCTAGGGAACAAAACTCGCGGTCTCCTAGCAGCACTATTTCATACTCTTTTAACCTTTCTAAGATTGGGGAGAGTACGCTTCCTTTTTCCTCCTAGTTACTGTTGCCTAAGTATGGCAGTAATCTCCAAGCTAAGGGAATGGTTCTTGTTGAGTCAATCACGCTCACCATCAGCAAGTTGATATTTTTCCACTGGCTGCGGTTAGTCGCTAGGTATAACTTCTGTTGCGGCTTTTTTTGCACCGACTTCTAAGGGCAATAACTGATGATGGGCCACAATAAGCTACTAATTGTTAAGCTGGGTAAATCTCAGAATATTTGTATCTTTCTGCGTCTTCCTTCACAAGTTATTTACAGCGGAAACACTCTCGCTATGGTTTCTAGTCTGACTTCTTTTTCTGCTTGAAAGATGTTGATTAGAAGCAGCAACATCAGGAACTGGGCGCGGTCCAGTTGCTTCTCTAGATGCTCGTGATAGAATTGCAGTAACATTTTTTTGATTTTTGGGTTTGCTTGTCACTATAGCCGACCCATCTTTTTTTGAATCGACAAGCTCTCATCCTTTCTCTCTAACGGTTTCAGCTTCCTTGTTACCCCCCAGCTCCCGAACAAAGCACGGTGGATTAATTGTCGCCGGAGCACTGTATTATAGAAGAGGCGATCTGGTATTCGGAACTGGGAAGACTATCAGTCATAGAGTGCATCAACAATGAATTTAATTGAAGCAATTAAATCTGTTCCCGACCCTCGACAACCGAGAGGAATCAGACATCCTTTATGACTGATGCTAACAATAATTGTATTAGGCAGTTGTACGGGATATTGGGGCTATAAGCCCTTGGTTTATTTTACCACAAATCAGCGAGCAACCCTGAGCAAATGATTGAAGCTGTCACCCGATGTTCGCTTCCCGTCCGACTCGACTTTTAGAAACATAATTCAATCATTAGATTTTGAGATTATCGCCGTCCTTTTTGATGTAGGGTCACAACAAAATTTACCGCTAACACCTGGAGAATTGATGGCAATCGATGGAAAAAGTATCAAAAGTACCTCAGTCGGTGACCAGAGTTCTTACCAAAAATTTGTCAGCATGGTTTCTGTCTACAGTCATCATCATGGATGGGTAGTACGACATAAAGTCATGGAAAATCATCACCGAGCGTGAAATCTCCGTTGTTGAGGAACTGATCGGAGAACTATCCGGTTCTCAGGTGGTAATTAAAGCGGACGCGCTGCATTGTAAAAAAAAGGCTGCGGTTAATTATTGAGGGTGGTGTAATGACTATATAGTTACCATTAAAAAGAATCAATTAAGTCTATTTAAAACAGCTCAGAAAGTAGTAAATTTTGCCGATGTGATCGACTCACATCACGCTGATGAACGCTTACAGGGACGCACTACAGCTCGAATCACCACAATTTATGCCATCGCTCCTCAATTATTACCTTTGTAGGCGGGGCCCCGAGCACATAATTGCAATCCTCAGAAGTGGCAGCAGATGGAAAGGTAAAAAAAGTCGGCGTGGAGCCGGTTGATTTCCATGAATCACACTATTATTTAAGTAGTCTGGACTGGTCAGCCCGTCAAGCAAGCCGAGGCAATTAGAGGACACTGCTTAATTGAGTATAGACTGCATTGGGTTAAAGATGTGACGTTAAATGAGGATAACTGTATTCATCGCGGTGGCAACGCACCTGCTAATTGGGCAATGGGCGTGACAATTTTTAGTATCTTTGGCTCGGATGAGTGGTACGAATACTCGGACACAAGCTTTAAGATTGATAGCTAATCAAATTGACAATCAAGCGCCAGTTGCTTTTCGGTTTCTGTAGCCTCCAAGAACCCGTTAAGTCCTTCACGCGAGCGCCAGCAAATAGCCTCTGATCTTGGTTTGTTCTCTTGACAATTAATCCACCCTGCTTCTTAAGGGGGATTTAGGGGTATCTGAACTGGGCGAGCACCGAAAGATACAAAAGTTTTTAGGCTTAAGTTCGCACGCTTTGGGCATTGCCGTATCCCCACTAGGAGATATTTTTAGAAATGATATTAGGTTAATAAATCACCATTGACAATTAGCAAATATAGCAATCCTTGCAGGAGTCATAAATTTTTTACCTCACCCCAACCCTCCCCTTGCCAAGGGGAGGGAGTAAGAAATTCACAAATGATTTAGGATTGCTAGAGAAATAAATCTTTCACTAAACTTAACTGTTGCGATCGCATAATTTGTCCAAATAAGAGCCAAAAAAATTGTTCCGTCTAAAGAAAGTATAAAATTTAGACCAAAATTGCCAAAATGTGTTTAAACCTAATAACTGATGGCTCATTTTAAAACGCAATGGATACAGCTAACTTTCCCTGGTTGACAACAACAATCCTGTTTCCCATTGCTGCGTCCTTGCTGATTCCTTTAATTCCCGATAAGGATGGCAAGACGGTGCGGTGGTATGCCTTGATTGTCGGTTTGATTGATTTTGCTCTGCTTGTTTACGCTTTTTACACTCAGTACGACTTTAACAATCCAGATTTGCAACTGGTAGAAAGTTACTCTTGGGTGCCGCAACTCGATTTAAATTGGTCTGTGGGTGCTGACGGTTTGTCGATGCCCCTGATTTTGCTGACTGGTTTTATTACCACTTTAGCTACTTTAGCAGCTTGGCCGGTCACTTTTAAACCGAAGCTATTTTACTTTTTGATGCTGGCGATGTACGGTGGCCAAATAGCAGTTTTTGCCGTGCAGGATATGCTGCTGTTTTTCCTGGTTTGGGAACTGGAATTAGTCCCGGTTTACTTGATTTTGTCAATCTGGGGCGGCAAAAAGCGCCTTTACGCAGCAACTAAGTTTATCCTGTACACGGCAGGGGGTTCGCTGTTTATTTTGGTTGGCGCGCTGACGATGGCGTTTTACGGCGATACGGTGACTTTTGATATGCGGGCGATCGCAGCTAAAGATTACGCCCCCAATATAGAATTGCTCCTGTACACAGGTTTCTTAATAGCTTACGGCGTCAAACTGCCGATTTTTCCCCTGCACACTTGGCTCCCTGACGCTCACGGCGAAGCAACCGCACCCGCCCACATGTTGCTAGCAGGAATTCTGCTAAAAATGGGCGGTTACGCTTTGCTCCGGATGAATGCGGGAATGCTCCCGGATGCTCACGCTACCTTCGCGCCCATCTTGGTAATTTTGGGTGTGGTTAACATTGTTTACGCCGCCTTAACTTCTTTTGCTCAGCGCAATTTGAAGCGGAAAATTGCTTATTCTTCGATTTCGCACATGGGGTTTGTGCTGATTGGAATAGCTTCGTTTACCGATTTGGGAACCAGCGGTGCAATGCTTCAAATGGTTTCCCACGGTTTAATCGGGGCGAGTTTGTTCTTCATGGTAGGATGCACTTACGATCGCACTCACACGCTCATGCTCGACGAAATGGGCGGTGTCGGACAGAAAATGCGTAAGGTTTTTGCGATGTGGACTGCTTGTTCTATGGCTTCTTTGGCGTTGCCGGGAATGAGCGGTTTTGTAGCAGAATTAATGGTGTTTGTGGGTTTTGCAACGAGCGATGCTTACAATCCGGTGTTTAAGGTTTGCGTGGTATTTCTAGCTGCTGTCGGCGTGATTTTGACTCCGATTTATCTGCTGTCGATGCTGCGTGAGATTTTCTACGGGCCTGAGAATAAGGAATTGGCGGAACACGAAGAGTTGGTGGATGCGGAACCGCGAGAAGTGTTTATTATTGCTTCGCTGTTGGTGCCGATTATTGGCATTGGTTTGTATCCGAAAATTCTGACTCAGGTTTATGATGCGACGACTGTACAGTTGACTGCAAGATTGCGGGATTCTGTGCCGTCGCTTGTGGCTAAGGCTGCTGCGGATAAAACTGTGTCTCTGCGTGCTCCGGCGATCGAGCCGAGTAAGTTGTAATTTGAACAAGATGTAGGAAGAAAACCCCCAAAATCTTAGAAAGATAGAGTTTGGGGGTTTTCTATTTTTGTTTATAGACAAATCAGGGAAACTTGGGCTCTCAAGCAATTTGGAGTTGGGTTTGAGAAAAAAAGTAGGTATGCGGTCAAGGAGTGCGATCGGAGTGTTAGACCGCAACTACAGTATAATTAATACTTATGCCATGTGAGTTATCTTTTCAGGCATAATTGTAAGGTTAGTGGTGGGTAATCAAGATTTATGAGCTATTCAGAAGCATTTTCACCCAACTACATTACTGCACGAGAGCGATTTCGAGCAGCATCTTCATCTTTTGGTTATCAGCACACAGCCTATCCAATTGATCAGGTTAGTCCAACTGGTGAAGAATTAACTATTGATGTGGCGATCGGTGGTTCTTCAAACCCACGACGATGTGTAGTCATTTCTAGTGGCTTGCATGGAGTAGAAGGATTTTTGGGCTCTGCAATCCAACTTACCTTGTTAGAAAAGCAGCAACTTCTCACATCCTTGTCACCTGATATTAAGGTTGTATTTATTCATGCTCTGAATCCTTATGGTTTTGCATGGCGACGACGTTGGAATGAAAATAACATAGACTTAAACCGTAACTTTTTATTATCTGAAGGAGCTTTTGAGGGCAGCCCAAAGGACTATCCTAAATTCAATTCCTTTTTAAATCCAACTTTACCTCCATCACGCTTTGAACCTTATATTCTTAAATCTATCTGGCTGATATTGAGATATGGAATGACCAGTTTGAGAAACACTTTTCCAGTAGGGCAATACGATTTTCCCAAGGGACTTTTTTTTGGTGGTCATGCTGCATCCAAAACTCAAGAGATTCTAGCTAGCAATCTGCCCCAATGGATTGGTAATGCTTCAGAGGTAGTGCATATTGATTTCCACACAGGTTTAGGACGGTGGGGAACTTATAAGCTTTTGCTTGACGAATCTGCAACATCAGAATCTTGTTCAAGACTAGCTCAAAGATTTGGAGCAGAAACAATAGAACCGAACAGTACAGAAGGTGTGTCATATCCAATTCGCGGTGGATTAAAAACTTGGTGCCAAGCTCTTCTACCAGAGTGTCGCTATGATTTACTAACTGCAGAATTTGGCACTTACTCAACGATTCAAGTCTTGAAGGCATTGCGGGCGGAGAATTGTGCTTACTGGTGGGGTAAGTCAGACCAGAGCTATGAATGGACAAAACACCAGTTGGTAGAAATGTTTGCACCCATATCTCGCCAGTGGCGAGAACAATGCTTAGCTCAAGGACTTGATGTTTGTAAACGAGCCTTGATTGACAGAAGGGGTTATGACGGTCAGCGATCGCAAAACCCAATACTTTAAAATTACCATTTGGTCGATCGCTCTTCAATTCGGTATTGCGATCGCTCTCTTAATTTCTAGCGTTATTGTTCTGCCAAGAGTGCGATCTTTGGAAAGGGCGATCGCGCTTCTAAGATTCTTACGGCTTCAGATCGAGCAGTTGGCGGTAATTGACACCCCGATCGATTATTGTACCACCTCAGATTGTGTGATGGCTGCACTGAACGCGAAGTGGTTAAGATTCAGCAGCGATCGGGAATCCTGAAATTGTCTGTTGCCGAATAGGGATCTGAATCACAAACTCAGTGCCTGAGCCAGGTGTAGAAAAACACTTGATTTGACCGCGATGTTTTTCAGTAATGATGTGATAACTAATCGACATTCCCAAACCCGTACCTTTACCCAGGGGTTTGGTGGTGAAAAAGGGGTCAAAAATGCGCTGCTTCACTCGGTCTGGCATACCGATGCCGTTGTCAGCGATCGCAACCTCCACCCATTGATTGTCGATCGCAGAAGTCCGAATCGTAATCTGGTTCGGGGTGTCTTTAAGCTCCTGATAGGAGCGTTTGCTATTCATCTCATCTAGGGCATCCAGGGCATTGACCAAAATATTCATGAATACCTGATTGAGTTGTCCGGGGAAACATTCCACCTTGGGCAATGTGCCATAGTCTTTGATCGTTACCACGCCTGGACGATCCGATCTATCTTTGAGTCGGTGTTGCAAAATCAGCAATGTACTTTCAATTCCCTCGTGAATATCAACATCTTTGAAGTCTGCTTCATCCATGCGAGAAAAGTTTCGCAACGAGACGACAATACCGCCAATTCGCTCGGTTCCTACCCTTATAGATGAAATTATCTTTTGGATATCTTCAGTGAGGAATTCCAAATCGATTTCCTCTGCCATTGCTTGCACGTCTGGATCGTTGCTGGGATGGCGCTGTTGATAGAGTTCTATCATCTGCAGCAGATTTTGGGTATATTCGTCCAGGTGGGTGAGATTACCGTGGATGAAGTTGACCGGGTTATTGATTTCATGGGCAATTCCCGCAACCAACTGTCCCAAGCTAGACATTTTTTCGCTTTGGATAACTTGCATCTGAGCTTTTTTCAGTTCGTTTAGGGTCGTCTCCAGGTCTTTAGCTTGTGCAGTCGAGGAGATTGCTAGTTCTTCGATCGCAGCAACCTGGGGCAGAGTTGTCCAGCAAGCAATCGCCACTCCCACAAATGCCAGCGTCATCAACACAATAATCAGCAGATAGGGATTGTTGGTTCCGGCTTCTACCCGCAGCCAAGAGCGGATGAGCCAACTGATCGTCGCTGCACCACAAATCAGCGCAATTAAAATTGCGACCTGAAGCACCACAAAGTCTTCGTTTTTAGGAGGAGTTACTGGCTTGGTATGCAGTCTATCCCACCACGGTAAATGCAAAAATGCCCAAGGAATCCGCAGAATCGCAGCGTCGATCGCTATCACTGCTAACGGCAACAGCAATCCGAGACAAAAATCCATCCATCCCCAGGCAAAACCACCCACCACCAGGGAAATGAACTCCACCACCAGTAATGCTAAGGATAGTCGCCCCCAACGCACGACTGGATCGTTGCGCTGCATCCACAGCCCCAAGTGCAACCCCATAATAGAAATGAAAAAACTCACCCCTGACACCACGACAATTTGAGTGGTGTTGCCCCATACTAAAAATCCTAAACTACATATAAAGGTTAGCAACAGCGCGGGTTCTAGGGCACCCCGACGGGACACTGCGCCAAACACGGGAGACAACAGCCCATCCTGCGCGAGTTGGAAAAGGATGCGGGGCGTATTGCAAACGCTAGTCGCAGATCCCAACAAACAGCTAGCCGCAACCAGCAAAGTGACTATGACAGGGGCAGCTTCTCCCCAGAAAGGCTTGGCAGCCACCAGGAATTTGCCGTACACATTGCCTTCTAAACCGGCAGCGGTTGCCAACTGCACCAACACTAAAGTGCCACCCACAAACACCAGAGGCATGAACCAGGCAACCCAAGACAACGCCTTAAGGCTGTCTTTTGGGTGGAGACTGTCTGCTACAAAGGATGAAGCTGTGTCACAGCCATAAAAGCTATAAGCGGCAAACAAGAACCATTTCAGCCAGTCCTGGACACTGATGGCATCAATGCTGCTGGGCAAGAGTCCGGGGCTTTGGGGCGAAAAGGCAAGCCAGCCTAAACCCTGAACGCAGAAGAGGAGTAAAAAGCCGATCGAAGGAAACACAAAAAAGAGGTGCAGAATGGCGACGGCGCGGGTGCCACTGAATGCTACAAAGTAAGCGATCGCAGTAAAACCGATCTCAAACACTTTTTCTGGAATATTCAGCCCCATCGGTTCTAAATGGAATTGGATCAAATCTGTGATGACGATCGCATTAATGGGCGGAAAGGAAACCCACCCCAAGAAGTAGGCAATCCCCAAATAGCGGCAAAGGGCAGGGTAACGATGGAGCAATCGCGTGATGTAATTTGGTGTTCCCCCAGATACATCTGGATATTTCTCACCCAAACTCTGAACTTGAAGGTTAAACAGAATTCCGACGATAACACCAGGAATCCAGACCAACAGCGATGCGGAGCCAATTTTTGCTTGCATCGACGGCGCTAAGGTAAACCACATCAGATATCCAACCACACTAAACCCCCAAGCTTCCGCAGAGGACATGGTGCGCCGGAGGCGATTCAGAAATGGCACAGGATCTATTTCCATAACAAGCAGATAGGGGTAATCCTATTGTGATACAATTGCAATTTTTACAGTCAATAAAAAACAAATACCTAGTGTTTCCTTCGAGGGATGAGAATTCAAAGCTCGCTCTGATGTAGCGCTGAAAGATTGAGGCAATAAGTTGAGGTTGCTAGCGATCGCACTCTCGATCACAACTCATTGGAACTGATATCTTGCACCAGTTGCAATAACCCTTTCATGGGCGGACTAGAAGAGCAACGGCCCACAAAAAAATTCACTTTTTGTGGAACAGCCCGAAAAGCTTATGAAGCGAGAATGATGCAATATCTCAGTGGAGACGGACTCAAGAAAGTCTTTTCACTTTGTTTAATATGCCGTTAGCTAGCGATCGCAATACTCAATACTTTAAAATTACCCGTAGATCGATCGCCCTTCAATTCGGTGCGATCGCACTTGCGGGTTTCTATCCTTATTGTTATACGGAGAGTGCGATCTTTGGAAACGGCGATCGCGCGGAGGAAGTTTTGATTCGATCGCGCTCTAATAGGCAAAAAAGATAGCAAGAAAACCCCCCAATCCCGTTTAAAAATGGGGTTGGGGGGAATTCGTTGAGGCTGGCAAGCATACTCATCCGACTGATATCGTTACCGATCGCAATATTGGACGGAATTTTCCGGCTCTCCTGAAGTTGCGGTGATATTTTTATCTAATTAGAAAAGCAAGCTAATACGCGTTCTCGAAAATTATCAAA
>NZ_JAUBPR010000175.1:0-10410 GCF_036700845.1 Microcoleus sp. S13_C5 | reverse complement strand
CTCTTGTTTCATCTGTCGAAAGAATTCTTAAAGAATTTGGAGATAATTATGTAATTAATTTTGCTTAACTACTTAAATAATCCTTTTACGGAGTTGTTTGACGGGGTATTGCCAGCCCGTTCAAGGTGTCGCGAAGCTCGGCAAGATCTTCATCGGAGAGACGGCAGGCCGTCTCGATCTTTTCAGGGATCGAGCACGCTGCCTCGCGGAGTGCCTCGCCCGCTTCTGTCAGATCGATAAGAACGCGGCGTTCGTCCTGCTGGTCACGGGTGCGCGTCACCAACCCCGCGCTCTCAAGGCGCTTTAAGAGCGGCGTCAAGGTTCCGTTATCCATACCGAGTTCTTGCCCTACTTCCCCAACAGTGCGCGGGGTGCCCTCGTAGAGAGCCAGCATGACCAGAAACTGAGGATAGGTCAGGCCCAAAGGCTCAAGAAAGGGCCGATGAAGCCGAATAACACGGTTCGAGGCACTATAGAGGGCAAACGAAAGCTGCCTCCCCACCTGTCGCCGTTGGTTGATGTTCGAGTTGTTATCCATTTAAAAATCCAGTCAACAACTATTATATAGTACACTACATAATAGTTCAATACCTATAATTCACTTTTTTTCTGAGTTTTCTGGGGTGACCCCTATAAGCGCGTGTTTCATAGGGCGTGAAATTGGCGTTTCGCCAGCTTTGGCTTGGTGAGCCGCTTGAGCATGAGGCGGATCGTGGACACATATACGAAGGCTTCTGGGCTAGGCCGCAGCGCCTCATAATCTTTGCTCAGAGGCCGGTTGCGACCCAGCTAGGCGAAAGTGCGCTCTATTGCCTTCAGCCTAAGAAGCCTTCTCTCAATATCGATGCTTTTTTTCTCCCTTATGCTTAACCCGAACTCAGGTTAGATTATCTTGTGGAGTGGTCCGGAGAGCCCGCCCTGAAAGGATTATTGAGAATGGTGCAATATCTCAGAAGAACCAACCCATATCCCCTCGCCCTTGTCTCCGATTGCCTCACTCTCACGCACTCTCACCCGCTTCCACTCTCCCAAGTCTTGATTTGCTAGTACCCGAATCGTTTTATGATTAAACATTAAGAAATTAAGCAATCCTTAAGGTTCCACTGTCAGATTATGGCTAAAATTCAATTCTCTCGGGGTATAGACGAAGATGCTGTGCCCGAAGTGCGCCTAACCCGTTCTAAAACGGGAGCTCAAGGCACTGCCACGTTTATCTTTGAAAATCCCAAAGCTCTCAGCAGCACCAGTACCGAAGACATTACTGGAATGTACATGATCGACGAAGAAGGCGAACTGCTCACTCGCGAGGTTAAGGCTAAGTTTATCAACGGTCAGCCTGCTGGTTTGGAAGCTCTTTATCTAATGAGAAGTCCTGAAGAATGGGATCGATTTATGCGTTTTATGGAACGCTACTCGGAAGCAAACGGCTTAGGATTTAGCAAGGCATAATGGGTAGTTGGTAATTGGTAATTGGTAATTGGTAGTTAGCCGATCGCCCGTTGCCGATTGCCGATTACTTAGAACAAGAAACTATGACGCAAATTCCTCACCCCGACTTATCTAAAATAACCGTAAATTGCGCTATCATTACTGTTAGCGACACGCGATCGGCGGAAACAGACAATAGTGGCTTGTTAACTAAGAAGCTCCTAAAAGATGCGGGTCACTCGGTGGTAGCTTACACTGTTGTTAAAGATGATGCGGCCAAAATTGTATTGCAAATGCAGGCTTTTTCCCAGCGTGAAGATGTGGATGCAATCATTTTTAACGGCGGCACGGGCATCGCTCCCCGAGATACGACTTATGATGTGATGGAGAGTTTGCTCGACAGGATTTTACCAGGATTTGGGGAGATATTTAGGTTTTTGAGCTATCAAGAAATTGGTTCGAGGGCGATCGCCTCTCGCGCAGTTGCAGGCGTGTATCAAGGCAAGTTAGTCTTTTCTCTTCCCGGCTCTAGCAATGGCGTCAAACTAGCTGTGGAAAAGCTAATTTTACCTGAATTAGTTCACTTGGTGACGCAGTTGCGCGGAGGGTAAGAGCGAAAGTTCGGTTAATTGACTGACAATCAAGAAATTTGGTTACAAATCGTCCGAGGAATCCGTGGAGTGAGAAAAAAGCTTTGAATCCTCATCGCCAGCCCCCGGGTTTAGCAGTGAGGTCGCTTTATTCTATCTAAAATCTAAAATCTAAAATCGACTGGCTGCATTCACCGCAAGAAACGGGTGGCTTTGAGCCGAGTCTAGGGCTAAAGTGAGGAAACATCAAAATTCCCTTGACTTAGACTAGATGATTTCGATGCAGAATGCGAGTGTCTATGCTAGCGAAGATTATCACCGGATTGCTCGGGCGATCGCCTTTATGCGACAACACCACCTAAACCAGCCCAATCTGGCAACTGTGGCCCAGCACATAGGACTTAGTGAATATCATTTTCAACGGCTATTTACTCAATGGGCCGGCATTAGCCCCAAGCGGTTTTTGCAATATCTGACAGTTGAATATGCCAAGTCAAAAATCACTGAGACTAAAAGCCTTCTAGACCTAACATTGGACGTGAGACTATCGAGTCCCGGACGATTACACGATTTATTTGTGAACTTGGAAGCAATGTCACCAGGGGAGTTCAAAGCAGGCGGAGCAGGTTTACAAATTCGCTATGGCATTCATGATACCCCCTTTGGCACATCTCTAATCGCGACAACTGCCCGCGGTATTTGTAACCTTTATTTCTTGGAGACAACAGACGAAAAAACCGCCGCACAAAGACTGCGATTGGCTTGGAAAAACGCTGAAATCATTCGCGATGAGCAAGCCACTCAATCATTGCGTGACCTGATTTTCAATTCAGAAACTCTCAGCCAGCAAAAACCACTAACGCTTTTGGTAAAAGGCACTAACTTTCAGATTCAAGTTTGGCGAGCACTTTTGAAATTGCCATTTGGTGCGATCGCCACCTATCAGACTATAGCTCAACTGGTAGCTCGCCCAACTGCTGCTAGAGCTGTAGGAAATGCGATCGGTAACAATCCTATCGGCTATCTAATTCCGTGTCACCGAGTCATTCGAGAATCTGGAGAACTCGGTGGCTATGGCTGGGGAGTAGAGCGTAAAACAGTGATGTTAGGTTGGGAAGCTAGCCGTACAATCTGCGGACCCACCCTCGCAGGAATAGAGCGATCTAACGGTGTCAATTACCCGCCGCAGACTACCTCCGTTCCCAACACATAACCTCTGTGCGATCGGGTGCATGGGCGTTGTTTTGCTGCGTCGCCTAGAGAACTTTTAAGAACCTCCGACTTCAATCACTTCCCCCGGAGTAATGGTATTCAACACCTTACGAGCATCTGGTACCAGAGGAAGTAAATCAGGAAGCCTGTTGCTCGATGCTACAAGAACAACGACTGCAACTCCAGCTTGCTGCAAGTTTTGCTGATAGCGCAAATTTTGATCTGTGGTGAGCAGAATCGTGAAGCCCTCTTGACTCATAAGCAGCAGCAATTCACCGTTGTTCTTTCCTGACCATCCCATCTCAACAACTGTGCGTATCTCGTAATCAGCAAGTTCACGCTTTAAAGGTCGTGGGGCACATTCATCAAGCAGGATTCGCATAGGCTGTCAGCATTTCCTTGGCTAATTCAAGAGCTGCAATTGTCTGTTCCCGACTGACACTAGGGAAATGGTCTAGAAATACCTCTAATGAATCACCAGCCTCAAGATAGTCAAGTAGGGTTCTCATTGGTACACGAGTCCCAACAAAAACAGGGGTTCCCCCCAGAATATCGGGGTCGCTATGAACAACACGGGATGTTAATGTCATAACAAATTTAGCCAACTGGCTACCAGCTTTTACAACAATTGTATCCCAAAGTCATTTAATTTTCCTGAGCAGAATGCCAAACCAAACGATCGCTAGCATCCATTTCATCGTTCTTGCCGATTATTTTCAGCGAAGGTTTTATATAATTTCCTTGCTGCATCGGTACCGCGTTAGCAGGTTGAGTGAAATATTCCCCCGACCTTCTTACCTTGTTGCATTAAATTGTTGAAAAGGTCTACAGCCAATTTGGTAGGCCCAATATAATACTCAATACCTCTTTGATGCAGCAGTTCTTCAGTTTCGGCACAGGTATGTAGCATGAGTTCCATACCACGTGTCAAAACCATAAATTCTATACCTTGCTCTAAAATTTCTTCGATATCAGCAGGTTGAATACCTGGTTGGTGACGAGTACCTGTGAGTCTCCAATCCCATTCCTTAGAACCTCCAGGCCATACTTTACAATCTTTGAATTGACAAGTTTGGCCGTCAGTGATTACCTTAATACGTCCCCAAGAGATATGACTAATCAGGCTTTGCTGAGAACTGCTCATGATATTATTTTTTTTATCATAAAAAGATGGACAAAAGAGATTTAGCCAATGTAGATAGGAGCGCCCAATGGCTAAATTGAGCGGCAGCGAGTAACTTTAGCTTAACTGAAATTATCTCTGTTCAGTCAAGGCTAGTTTACAAACATCAAGTCCTTGAGCTAAGCATTGCTCTGGCCACTTTCGAGATAGGGGTGCAAACATTTCTAGCAACTGGTGTTTTGTCTATTCATAGTTCTGGTGTGACTTAGGCTCAGGAACCCGGTTTCTACCGAATGTCGATCGCTCGCAGATAAATTTCAGGGTGCAAGGTCGATCAATATACACTAGAAATATTATTGTGTATCGCCAGTTTTTCAATGACGCTGCCTACCGGATCTCGTTCTCCTGCTTTGTTCCAAACACTTTCGCTGGTAGCTGACCCGATCGCATTTTTCGATCGCTACTCGGCCAAATACGGCGATACATTTACCGCCCGCGTGTTGGGGCCCTCTTCGCCCCCCGTGGTGTTTCTGGGCAGTCCAGAAGCGATTCAGGCGGTGTTTACGACCTTAGCCGATGCCTTTGAGTTTGGCAAAGTGACCAACGTATTTCGCCCGCTGGTGGGAAATGAATCCCTAATTATGAATGAAGGGCCGCGACATCTGCGACAGCGACAGCTATTAATGCCCGCGCTGCATCGGGAACAGTTGCACAGTCAAGGGCATTTGATTGTTGATTTGACGAAAAAGCAGACGATCGACTGGAAAGCCCCAGATGCGATCGCAGTCCGCGAAGAAATGTCAGAAATTTCGCTGCAAGTAATCTTGCAAGTCGTGTTTGGATTAGTGCCGGGAGAGCGCTACGAACGCCTGAAACAATTGCTCAGCAAGCTTTTAGAGGCGATTACCTCTGAGCTGTATTCGATACAATTTTTCTTTGAACCCTTGCAGCAAAATTTGGGACCTTGGAGCCCGTGGGGGCAGTTTTTGCAGCAGATGGCGCAGATTGACTCGCTGATTTATGCGGAAATTGCCGAGAGGCGATCGCATTCTCTCGATTCGTCTCGCACGGATATTCTGTCGGTGTTGATGATGGCCCGCGATGACACGGGCGAATCCATCGGCGATCGAGAATTGCGCGATCAGTTGATGACGCTGTTGTTATTGGGACATGAAACGACTGGATCGGCGTTGACTTGGGCGTTTTACTGGCTGCATCAGTTTCCCGAATGTCTCGCTAGATTGCGGAAGGAATTGGATGAATTGGGCGAGAATCCCGATCCGATCGCGCTTTCGCAGTCGCCCTACTTAACAGCAGTCTGCAAGGAAGCGCTGCGCGTTTATCCAATTGCCTTAATTTCGCAGCCGCGCAAGGTGAAACGGACGATCAAACTCGAAGGCTATACATATCCACCGGGAACGATTTTAATCCCCTGTGTCTATTTGGCGCACCGTCGCCCTGAAACCTACGAAAATCCCGCCGGGTTCAATCCCGATCGCTTTTTAGATCGCAAGTTTTCCGCCTCTGAATTTTTACCGTTTGGAGGCGGGAGTCGAAGCTGCATCGGGATGGCGTTATCGATGTTTGAAATGAAGCTGGTTTTAGCAACAGTGCTGTCTTCCCGTGAGTTTGTATCAAATCTCGATCGGCCAATTCGTCCGGCGCGCCGGGGAATCACCTTTGTTCCGCCCGATCGATTCCGATTAACGGTTGTGGGCGATCGGCGTTAGATGAGAGTGAAACACCGTGTCAAGCAAGATATGTTATTCGATGAAAATCCCAGCAACTTTGTCTCCATTCATAGTCATGTGTGCCACAAATTCATCTCCACCATCTTCAAAACTCAGCTTCCACAAATAAATCGGAGAATTACCTTGTTTTATTTCACCAAAATAATTAATTGAGTATCCCTTTTGCAGGCGGGAAGCAAGCTGCTCGCTAACATCGTCAAACATTTTTTGTGTAATGCTCGCTTTGTAGCCTGCATCACCGACTGTAGTAAAAAGCTCGTAATTCTTCGATGCAGTGGAATCCAAGATAACCTGCAAACAATCGATGACGTTTTGAGAGGGGGCTGTCGGGTTCATGAAGAGGTCCTTCTTTTAGGGTGCTATCAAAATCTTCTAGCTCAGACTGCTGTCTAACGCTTAATTGTACCGCAGTTGCGATCGAATCCAGTTTTGGAGCGTCATTGACCGCCAACACCATCCGCTTAGCTCAGCCGCTACGATCGCTTTTTTGTTCTCCCAGATCCAGTCCTGTTAGTAGATTGGAGCGATTTTTGCTTTTGCAATCATTTTAGGCTTGACACCTGTAACCTCATAGGTTACATTAGTAAAGTAATCTCAAAAATTACAAAAACTTTTAATTAATATATATAAGTGCTATGAACTGGATATTCAGGCTTGATTGAAGGATTATTTCACATGATACAAACTTTTAAAAATAAAGCATTAGAAAGATTATTGAGGGAAGGTAATGCAAAAGGAATTCCTAAAGAACTTGAAAAAAGGACAAGAGCAAGACTTGAAGTAATAGATACAGCAATAATTATAGATGATATTAGAATACCAGGCTATGATTTACACGAGCTTAAAGGTGATAGACAGGGAACTTGGTCAATAAAGGTATCAGGTAACTGGCGTATAACTTTTACATTTCAGGATAACAACGCATACGATATAGATCTCGAAGATTATCACTAGCCCATAAAACAAAATCTAAAAATTTCACTTAAACCGAAAGGAAAGTTGCATGAAAGACATACAAAACATTATTCAAGGGAGGAAAGTAAGACCAGTACATCCGGGCGAGGTCATTTCAGATGTGCTTGAAGATATTGAAATGACTCAAACCAGGTTTGCTGAGATACTTGGTGTATCCCGCCGCAGTGTCAACGAAATTGTTTTAGGTCAAAGACCAATTACAGTAGATATGGCAATTCGGATTGGGAAAGCGTTGGGGAATGGCCCTCAACTGTGGCTTAATCTTCAGCAAAAAGTTGATATTTGGGATGCAGTGCAAAAACACAGTGAAGAGTACGAAAAAGTATCTACGGTAGCATAGCGCGATATGTTAATCTCAGATTTAAAAACTCCGGCGGTTGAAACCGCTTTGGGGGTAAAAATCGAATGTGCTGGCGCTCATCATTCGATTTTCATCCCCAACTATACAAACGAAGTCCGCGCAACGCAAGACTAAGAGATAAAATGTGACGTTTCTGCGATTTTACTTAAGTGGAAGAAACACGTCTGTAACCGCCTCATGTTCTGGTACATCAGGGAAAAAGCTGACTCTCTGGAAATACAGTGGAAAGTCTCGCGGTTCTTCTTTGCTTAGCGGGAGCCATTCCGAATACAAATACCTTACGCTCTCACCGATATTGTCGTCGGAACCGATGTGTCGTAATACAGCGCATCTACCGCCGGGAATTGTTTTTTCAACAACCCCAAATGAGTTTTCAGTCAGATCGCGTTGAGTTGACGCGCAGATGTCCAAGCGATAATCATCAGGTGAGGTTTCGGCTGGATTTTCGTAGAGAATGTTGAAAGTAGCGCTCACTTTGGGCGATAGACTGTTCTGCTTGCGCCATTCGATAAACTTGCGTATTGACTCCCCTATCAGATTGGGGTCGCCACGGTGTTCAAGCACGGCAACTTTGGTGTCTTTAAATGTGATTAGCTTGACTTGTGCAGGCTGATTTTCTGGTTTCATGTGGTTGATTCTTAAGTCACTTAATGGTTGGTAAATCGAGTGCCAAGTATCCCACTGCGGTTGCTTTCTGAACTCGGAAGGGGTCTGCCCTATGCTCTTTTTGAATGCGCGCGCGAAAGATTCAGGGCTTTCATAACTATTTGCCAGCGCGATATCAATGATCTGATTGCGATCACGAAATGCGAGTTGATAAGAAGCGCGCTTCAAGCGATTGAGCTGGACGTATTTGTATACGCTAACCCCGAAAAGCTCAGAGAACTGCCTGTGAAAATGATACTTCGAGAATGCAGCAACGTTGCAGAGCCGATCGACAGTAAGGTCATCGTCCAGATGACCATCGATGTACTCAAGCACCTTGCGGAATCTAGCGTGATAGGTAGCAACAGTTGCTGTAGTCAATGAAGTTTCCTCCTCGGCGTATATATAAGCTATCGCCTTAACATCAAAGAAGCCTGACAGAAGTTGCTCAATTCTTCATAACCAATTTATATATAATTTTGTATTTCCGGGCGATTGGAATAATCTAACTGTTTTTCATTGCACCGCAGTTGCGGTCTAATATACTTTTCAAGCATCATCGACCGCACACATTTTTTGAAACATCAAACCTAACTATTTATTGCCTCAGCAACAATAGTCCGGTGTCGGACTGTATTGCAAGTGATTGTCGGCTGTGCAAAACCAGAATCTACCAAAGCTTGCTCGATATCCAAGCCAAAATACTGATCCAAATAAGGCTCCGTACTCTTGAGCAAAGTCAAAATATAAGGAGGCATTTTGGCATAAACTTCCGACTGAGGATTCATATCCATAATAGTCAAATGTCCGCCAACACGTAGCAAACGCCTCGCTTCCCGGAACACTTCTCTAGTAGCTTTCTGCGGCAATTCGTGACAAACTAAACAAATAGAAACTAAATCAAAAGCAGCCGCAGGCAAACCAGTAGATTCAGCAGCAGCGTGAACCCAAGTCGGAGATTTTTGATTTAAAGATTCAGATTCTCGCTGTTGGGAACGGTATTTAGCAACTGCTAAGAAATAAGGCGACAACTCCACCCCAGTCATCTTCGCTTCCGGGTAAACATCCCCAAGTGCAAAGGTACTCATTCCCACACTGCATCCCAAATCAACAATATCCTGCGGTGAAGAAGCAATCTGAGATTTGATGACTTCGTGATAGCTGGCGCGGAGTTTTGCATCGCCTTCTGCACCCGCTTCCGGCCAAATTCCCGCGTGAACAGTACGGGCGGCAACTTCAACTTCTGTCGCAGCTTCCCAGCTCATATTACCTTGTTCGTAAGCGTGAAATGAAGTTAGATAATATTTCGGGTAAACAAGATCGGGATTTTGGACGCTGAGCAATTCTGCCTCCCAATTTCGAGCTAAAAGTGCTTGGGCTTCTTGTCGCCAATGCACTCCGATTTTTTCTGCTCTTTTTATCATCATTTCCCGCGCTTGGTGCTTGGCTAGATTAGCTAAAGGTTTGATGGAAAGGACGCCATTTACTAAACGCGAGGCTACTCCGGGAGTTTTGTTAGCTGCAACAGTCATCTTTTAGTTTTTTCTATTTTGCGCCCTCTATTTTAACACGTTTGGGCGATTTTGAGTTGGTCAATATAATGAAACTTAACTTGGTGCGGGCGAGTGAAATGCAAATGTTTGGTGAAAAAGATTTTTTATCAACCGCAGAGGGCGCAGAGAACGCAGAGTTAGAAAGGAGAGAAAAGATAAGAGTAGGGCAAAACTGGCTCTGGTGGTCTAATATTTATTTGCGCTTAGCTAGTTAGTTCTGGGGAATTCGCCGGGAATCGGGAATCGAATTTGCGGAAGTTGGAGTATTTGGAAGAACACTTTTAATCGGGCTATTCAGGAGTTTGTGATGAGCAAATCTATTGTGGAATTGGTTGACAATTTGCCCTCTGGTGGGGTCACTGTGATGATGCTCAAATCTCTCGATTTTGTGGTTCCGGGGGAGTGGAATAATCTAGTGGGTTTTGATAATACTATTCAAGCGCTGACAGGGGAAACAAAGCGCAAGTTAGTTGGGAAAATTCGCGATCGCGCGATCGAGCTTTACGCCAACCCCAACGAGCCATATCAAGGCGTACTCAGGCTTTACCAGTTAGCAGACAGCGCCGACAGTGCGTTAGGTGCAACGGCTATGGCGAATAAAATCGGCGAAAATATCGGCTTTCTTTCCTTTCTCAACCGCCTCACTCCCAAAGCTGACACAACTCAAACGATCGACTTGTGCGTCAAAGTGGCGATCGGGAGCATGTCACTTCTGTAGTGAGTAATGATACTCATGCAGGTCTTCGCTGATTACCAATTAAGCCGTTCAAGT
>NZ_JAUBPR010000174.1:0-10430 GCF_036700845.1 Microcoleus sp. S13_C5 | reverse complement strand
CTTCTTTGAACACAACTTGATATTTTTTATTATATCATATTAGTTGTTTGTGTAATTAATTTTGTTTGACTACTTACACGGGGAACTTTCCGAATTATCTCCCCTAGAAATAGTTTCAACTCAAGGAGTTTGCTGTGCCGGAGTTAGTGCTTTAAATTACGCTGCCTCTCAAATCGAACTCGGCAAAAAACAAACAGCAATTGCCGTCGCTTCCGAGTTTCCCTCGCGCCTGTTCAAAAACACCAAATTTGAAGCCGAGACTTCAGTGCAAGCGGGAAAACCCCTGCCTTTCGATACAGAATTTCTGCGCTGGATGCTCTCCGACGGTGCGGGAGCCTTGTTGCTCCAAAACCATCCCAGCGCAACAGGAATTAGTTTAAAAATAGAATGGATTGAACTCGTTTCTCACGCCAATGCTTATCCTGTTTGTATGTATTCAGGATTAGCAAACGAAACATCAACCAAAAGCTGGTTGGATTATTCCTCCTACCTCGATGCAGCCACAGCGGGAGCTTTTGACTTGCGGCAAAATATTCGCTTGCTGGACAATATAATGAAATTAGGTGTTGAAGGTTGGCTGCGGTTGATTAAAGCCGGGAGAGTTTGTCCGCAGGAAATCGACTGGCTGCTGTGCCACTATTCGTCTCACTTTTTCCGGGGACAAATTGTAGAACTTCTGGAACAAGCAGGCTGCATGATTCCTGAAAAAAAATGGTTTACCAACTTATACACACGCGGAAATACAGGCTGCGCCTCGATTTATTTAATGTTAGAGGAATTGTTCAATTCGGGCAAGTTGCAGCCTGGACAGAAAATCTTTTGTTTTGTCCCGGAAAGCGGGCGCTTTACCACGGCATATATTATGTTAACTGCTGTGGAAAATACCCATAAGCCTATGACTTCTCAAATTTCTAACTTTCATGAGCTTCCCGAAGCTTCGCCTCTCGAAAGTGTGAAACCTGCACACCCCAACTCTCCGCAAGCTTATTTGTTGCGGGAGTTAGCATGGATTTGGCTGAAGTTCGATCGCGAAATTCGTTCTGTTCCCATTGTCCGCAAATTGCACCGGGGAGAGTTTACAATAGAAGATTATCAAGCTTTGCTGTGCAATCTCCGGCCGCAAGTTGTAGAGGGAGCTCGCTGGATTGCTCGCGCTGCTTCTAACATGAGTGACTTTCGCCTGCGATCGACTTTTATCGGCCATGCCCAAGACGAACACCGCGACTATCAAATGCTAGAACAAAATTATGTTTCTGTGGGCGGTGAATTGGCTAAAATTGTGGAATATGATAAGAATATTGGCAGCGAAGCACTATCAGCTTTTATCTTCCACCAAGCATCGCGGGACAATCCGGTTGATTTAATTGGCAGTATGTTTATTATCGAAGGATTGGGCAATCGGTTGGCGGGAAAGTGGGCAAAACAAATTCAAGAAACTCTCGGTTTGCAAGACGAACAAGTATCGTTTTTAGCGTATCACGGATCTAATGACGAGTCGCATTTAGCCAAACTGGAAAATTTGATTAATGCCGAATGGATGACAGATGATATTGCCCGCCGCATTGTCAAAACCGCTCGCGTTACTGCTCGTTTATATTTGCTGCAATTGGAGGAAATTCGCTAATGCAAAAGCTGCAAAAACAAGATACCGAAAATTTACCAGATGAGCGAAAAATCCCTTACGCTACCAAACCCTATAACCGCCGATATCCGAATGTGTGGGATGTGCTGTTTTGCGATCGATCTATTCCCGTCGATTTAGTGGCAAAAGCCTACATGATCCGGGATTTGCAAAACTGGACTCGCAGTTATTTGCTGATTCCGATCAAAGTAATTGCTAACTTGTTGCTGGCGGTAATTATGACAACAAAGCGCCTGTTGCCATTTCAATTCCGCGCTTACACTTTAATGCACAAATCGGCTGCTTTTTTCCTAAATAACTTTGTCTCGCCAGAAGCTTGTTATTTAATTGTCCGACACATCTGCATCGGCTCCAACATTATCAACTTCTTGATTGACAACGGCCCCGACACCCAGATAGAAAAGTCCAAGCTTTATCCGCGCACTGTTAACGATTTAGCTGAGAATGCGTTTCTCGAACACGACTTAATTCTTTATAACTTTGTCTGGGATTACAACCAGGCAATGCTGACAAATCCTAACTGGTTGCAAGTCGTCAAAAAACGGGGAATAAATTATGATAGTATTCAACCAGTAGAAGTTGCCATAGATTTAGAAAAACGCAGATGGCTAAACATTCTGGATTTAGAATCGGCGATCGAATTGTTTAAAGTCTTTTATTCTCTGTGTTTGACTAGCGACGAATTTGCGCGAGCAGTGATGTCGCTTCAGTTAGATGAAAACTTCGGAGTGTACGTCAGCGAGATTACCGGAAATTGCGACTGGAATCATGTAATTGTTAATCGCCATCCGCTAGCGCCAAACAGTCCATTTAATGCTGCCCGCGACTTGTTTTTGCACGGGATAATTTCGGAATATCTCTATCGGTATTTGGAACTGCAAAAAGAGATGAGAAATGTTTCAAAGTAAGGTGCTTAGGTAGGGGCAACGTAAGCACCTTACGAATATAAGTAGGGCGTCCAATAACTTTTTGCGTAAGTCCTGAAGTGTGAAAGAATGGTTAATTTTTAGGTCAAAAATTAATATGAGAACTCAAGCTGCTGCGAGCTGTGCTTGTTCTGCTGCTTTGGGCAAAGTCTGATTTACCACAATCCACTTGCCTGTAATTGGGTCGCGATAAGTAATAAACGGATTAGATTTTAAAGGTTGACTGCAAGGTTTAGCGGCCATTTCTACACACTCCCAATAAATGGTATTGAATAACTACTACAACACCATACTTTTAATAATCGGCTATTTTGCCTAAAATCCGCGTGATTTACAACTCAACAATAGGTGATATTTTAGGCGTGTTTTGGTGACATAGAACACTACCTAATGTGATTTAAAACTGCGTTGGCAGTGAGCAGTATCACCAAAAACCTTCCGTAAAAAAAATCTGCCTTCTGGTTTTTACCTTCTACCTTTAAGAGGGCCACTATTTTCAGTATACATCTGATATTATTAAGTAAGGTAAAGACGTTTATCAGAGATCCCCTCACAAACTTATGGTGCTATTTGGATTTGGCAAAAAGTCGAGCCTTCCCTCTCCCCAAGAGGCATTACCGGGACGGGCAGAGTCGATGTCGGTACCGGCAACTCACTTTGTTAACGGCAATCCGCTCAAACCTCCCTTTCCAAACGGCATGGAAACTGCGTTGTTTGGCCTGGGCTGTTTTTGGGGAGCGGAACGCAAATTTTGGCAGCAAAATGGAGTTTTTTCGACGGCTGTTGGCTACGCAGCCGGGATTACTCCGAATCCTACTTACAACGAAGTTTGCAGCGGGATGACGGGACATAATGAAGTAGTTCTGGTTGTGTTCGATCCGAAAGTAATTAGTTACGAAACGCTGCTCAAAGTTTTTTGGGAAAGTCACAATCCTACTCAAGGAATGCGTCAGGGCAATGATTCGGGTACTCAGTATCGATCGGGCATTTACACGTATTCAGCTAGCCAAATGCAGCTAGCTGAAGCTTCGCGCGATGCTTACCAGCAGGCTTTGACTGCTGCAGGTTACGGCAAGATTACCACTGAAATTATTGAGGCTCCTGAGTTTTATTACGCAGAAAGCTATCATCAGCAGTATCTTGCTAAAAACCCGAACGGTTATTGCGGTTTGGGCGGTACTAAGGTTTGTTTGCCTGCTATGTCTCAGGCTTAAAAATAGACCCAGCTTAGGGATAGGGACACATAGTTCAGGACAAAACATTGTTGTGTCCTTAAAACATAGATCAGGACACAACAATGTTGTCTCCCTCCAATATATCTGGTAAATCTTTGCTTCTAGCCCGCCCAAAAAAGCGGAATATGTTAGTAGTTGAAAATAGGTAATAAATGCTGAATGCTGTTGTAATTATCAATATATTAATATCTCTAGTCTGTTTTTATATCGCTGCGAAAGTGTGGAAAATCAGGCGGACGATCGCACGTTTGGAAATTCGGATCGCCGCAATCGAACGCTGTAGCAGCAATGTCCTCAGTACGTCGCCGGATTTCCTTGGTAAAAGGCAGCAAGGTACCCGCCAACTACGACGGCGTTATCAACAACTGGAATTGCAACTGGAACAGGTTCAGCAACTTTTGGGATTGCTGGGTTTGGGACGGATGCTTTGGTCCAGGCGCGATCGACGTTTGAGGTAAGCTATCCTAAAATTGCCGTCTGTGCTGACTCCCTAGGATTTTCAACAATATTTCTACCTTTGTAAAGGGCTGCGATCGGGCAAACGCCCCTAAAATTGGTGTATGGAGAGAAGTTATAAAAATGTCAACTAAACGTTCAGGATTATTTATTGGCGGTTTGCTTGTGGGTTCTGCGATCGGGGCCGTGACTGGCTTGCTGATGGCACCGCGACCGGGCAAGGAGACGCGGCAGATATTGAAAAAATCGGCCGATGCTTTGCCGGAGTTGGCGGAGGATTTATCGACTAGCGTGCAGTTGCAGGCCGATCGACTTTCTGAAACTGCAATCCGAAATTGGGATGAAACTTTGATTAGACTCAAAGAGGCGATCGCGGCAGGTTTGGAAGCGACTCAGCGGGAACGCCAAACCCTGTCGGAAGCTGAAGCTGAAGTGAGTCCCCCGCCGCGCCCTCCCATCCGCTAAATGGCATGAAATTCTCAACCCCCAATCCCAGATTCAAGTGAGCGATCCCATATTTTGGCTAGGACTTTCGATTTTGCTAGTGGCAGTTAGCCTGACTGCTGTTTTAGTGACTTTAATACCTGCGGTGCAAGCGCTGGCCCGGGCGGCCCGCAGCGTGGAAAAGCTCGCTGACACGCTTTCTCGCGAATTTCCCCCCACTTTGGAGGCGATTCGGTTGACGGGGCTGGAAATTAGCGAGTTGACGGATGATGTCAGCGAGGGAGTACAAAGTGCGGGCGAGGTTGTCAAACAGGTCGATCGAAGTATTGGTAGCGCCAAAAAGCAGGCGCAAAACGTGCAGGTAACTACTCGCAGCGTAGTGACTGGGATTAAGGCTGCTTGGAAAACTTTAACTCGCAAGCCGCCGATTTCTGGGACAAATCGCCGTTCAACAGATAGATTGTCGCCGAGTCAAAGAAGTGCGCTTTCGCTAAGGGATTCGGGCTTGGAGGAGAGGTATTCTGGGCTTTATGGTGCCGGTGCGAGTAATGGGGAATCGCCCAGGTTGAGGAGTAGCGAGGGTTCGGGTTTACCGGGGGATGCGGAAGAGTTTGAGGAAGTGTCGAAGGATTCTTGATTCCACCCAATTCCTCATCATCCCTCCACAGCACAGCCATCCCACCAGCAAGGATTCTTATCAATAAAATCCATCAAGGCATCATACTTAGGCGAACCCTTTTGTTCCACATATTCCAAAGCCCCCCAACTTCCCCACTTACTAAATGAACTCACATCCACAAAGTGCATAAAAAGACTGCCTCCAGCTTGTTTCCAACTATTCAGTAATTGGGTGTAGATATCATACATTTCTGGGCGCCTATTTAATTCCATAAAAAACTTGCTCAGTTTTTCGTTATTCTCAACTCCTTCAGTACCTACAATATGTTGCCCGCCCTCGTAAACAAATAACTTGAGACCTTTTTTTTGAGCCACATCTAAGTAATACCTAAAGTCATTATCAACATCGGGCAAACTATCTTTGAAGCCAGGAAGTAACCCGCCGTCTCTTAATTGCTTAAAAGCTTTGCCAAACCCGCCATCTGCGTCATTCAACCAAGACTCTACTGTGCTGACACTTTCTTTCCCGCCCAAGTTTCCGCTAAAATATCCAGCTATGGCTACGGCATCAATACCGTGTTGATAACAAGGTTTATTGCCCTCAGCCACCCAATAGGAACACTCTAAAGAATAAGTTTCTAACTCTCTCCAAGCTCTTTGAGTTCCTAACACGCAGACAACTCGATTCTTTTGATCCCCAAAAACGCCTTTCCAGATATCGCACATTTGAGCAGTACGCATTCCGTGCCATTGCATAAAAGCATCGCCTTTATCCCCCCACCTCGCTTTACCTTGTTTTAAAGCATAATTCGATTGTGGAAATGACCAATTCCAAACCTCATTAGAATACTCTACATTAACTTTCAGCTTTGGGTCTAAACTATCTTTGACCATTTTAGCAAAGTTAGTCATATATTCATCCGTAGCCTGATGCGGCATATTAAACCAGGGATCTGCTTGGACTTTGTTAGCTAAATTCACCATAACTTCTATGGGAGCATTCCCTCTGTAAGCATAGGAGACACTCTCTGGTTTAGGTCGGTTTGACCATTCTTTTTGTTCTGAACCATTTGTCCCCATCCAGTCCATAAAACGCAACACTCTAAATTTTTTAATCTTGTCTATAAACAGCGGATTAAATATTTCACCACTTTGATAAAGCTGTTCATCTTGGGAGTGAACAACTTTAATATTGCGGATATAGTTCCCTGTTTTCTTGGGATCGGTAGCAGTAATTATAATCATTATGCCTCCGCCTTGTGTGGCATCTACATTAATGATATCCCTCCCTGGTTTCGACGCAGCCTCATCTTTTTTGGCATCAAAGCTATATTCGATCGCACCTTCACCCTCATAAGTAACAATATATTGCCCTGAAGGATAGCGATTGGGGATTTCCCTAAGTAATAGCGTACTTACCCTAGTATATTTAGGAGCATCTTCGGGCGAGGGGAGAGACTTTACCCACCCATTTTCATCAAGATTTAAAAGATTATGCTCCTCTGTATCCCATTCACCTTTACAGTTTGGTTGTCCGCTAACGCATTGAGTTATCCATTGTCTAGAAGATTTGAAAGCATCTAAAAAGGGTAATTGTGTTGACCAGTCAGCAATACCATTAAGCCCAACTCCTAAAGAAGAGCGAGAATTTGATGTATTTTGTACATCTGCCCGCACAGCTACTGTGTTATTTACTTGCCGTACTGGTGTGGGAGCAATATTATTTGTTAAAGCCCAACATCCGGGAATGAAAATGACAAAAATTAATAAACCCAGCACAAAGCCCAGAGCTTTTTTGTTCGATCTGATACTTAATCGAGACATAAATTTGACTAATTTGATTGTTTTAGGTAAAATCGAAGCGGATGTGGTCAGTTTTAATTTTGATATTTTATCAAAAAGTTCCTTCTCAAACTATCAGCTATAAGATTATTAACATTTTTGCCTCTCTGTGGAGGGGCGAGATCCCTTTCTGTCCCCAAGTGCGCTCGCCCATCTAATCCTCTTTATCCAAATTTTCTGTTTTCGGAGTTTCTGAAGTTGAGGGGAATTCTAATCTGATGTTAATATCAATTGATATTGTATTTTTCTCAATCACACCTATACCAACTATTTTTACTAATGCTTCTGTAGGTACAGAATTGTTTATTTTAAATTCAGGAGAAGACTGAGTTTTATATCCGGCTTCCTGTAGCCGATCGCAAATATTGCGCCAATTTCCTACAGGTTCGTTAGGTACATCTGCGAGTTTTTTAACATATTGGTATAAAGTTTTACATAAATAAACCTCTGCACTTTTGGAACTCTGAAACAGTTGGCGGGCGATTTCGGCGGGACTGCAACCGGAAAGCAATCCTCGCAGGTAAAGTTTTTCTGTTTCTGTTAGTCCCCTGCGCGATCGAGGAGAGATTTGCCGTTTAGCTTCTGCAAAAGCTTGGTACAGCCTTTCTAAGTCCCAGTGTTTCGCGGCTTCGGCAAATAAGTCTTCCTTTGAGGCCATTTTAGGGTGTGGTGAGATGTGGCTAACGATAGCATAACCGAAATTGCTAACGTTTGTTAGTTGTTTGCTAACAATAGGTAGTCTAGTATTAAATTACCCCCTCATTTTATAAGTGCAAATACTTAGAGAAGCGAGAAAGTGCGAGCGCGATATTTCAAATTTTGCCTGTTTAGTTAACTTTTGTTAGTGAAACAGTTAGTTTTTGTTCCTTACACTGAGGTATTCCAATGGCTAAAGGTGATGAAATAGCGAAAGCGGCAGGTTCCGCTGCTGCGGGTGCTGCTGCGGGTGCTGGTGTGGTAGCTGCTTCTGGTTTTACGGCAGTTGGTGCCGTTGGCGGAGGTGCTGGTATTGGTGCTGCTGCTGGCCCCGTTGGTATAGCCGTAGGTGCATTAGCAGGTTTGGCATTTTACGGGATTAGCAAGGCTCTTTCTGACGACTAAACATTGACTCGCGCCAGGGAATTCAGTCCCTGGCTAATAACTAGGTTGTTGATATTTAGCCCTTGTTTCACGAGTCCGCCAGGAGTTTAAACCCCTGGCAGATAGGTTGGTAAGCGCACAATCTATATCATCTATATCAATTTCAACCGCGAATTTCTAGGTCTAACTTAGCCCGTCCCTCAACTAAAAAGTGTCAACTTATGTCTTCTCAAGAATTTCAAGCAGCATACACGAGCATTTACAGTACAGGCACTTTCCTCTTACAATATCTCAAAGAATTCCGTGACGGACTCCGCATTCAGGGAGATGAAAGTCAAGGGCTACAAAGCATTGAAGATGAAATTAACAAAGCTTTAAAGGCTTTGCAAGATCAGAAGTATCAAGTAGCCGTCATTGCAGCAATGAAAGCTGGCAAAAGCACCTTCTTAAATTCTATCATCGGTGCTGATGTGCTGGCGAGTGAAACGGCCGCCTGTACTATCTGCCGTACAGATGTCCGACACATTAAACCAGGCGAAACTCCTAAACTTTTAGAGTACCGAGAAGGAGAAAGAAAACCAGTCATTCTTGTTGAGGGTGACGCTGGCGAAATTCAGCAAAAATTCCTGCAGCGTACCCGTGAAATCAGAGAAAAAGGTAATCCTGATAACACTACACGCTTTGAGATCGAGCATCCGATTGAAGCAATTAGCCAATTATCTTCTCTAACCGGCTTTACCTTAGTTGATACTCCCGGCCCTAATGAGTGGGAGTCTGCAAACTTCAACATAAATGCACTGAAGCAGACCGCACTAGAAGCACTGCGAACCTGCAATGCCATTCTGTTTATTTTAAACTACGCTTCCTACAAAGATAATGCAGTTGCTGAGTTGTTTAAGGATGTTGTTGAAAATCGTAAGGATTTTATAGCTGAGAACACGGGAAAAATTTACTTTATTTTGAATAAAGTTGACCAAAAAACAGAGAGAGACAAAGAAATTGCTGATGTCATTAAAGATTTAGAGCGAGAGTTAGTTGGCTTTGGCTTTTGCAATCCAGTTATTTACCCTGCTAGTTCTCGACAAGGACTTTTAGCGAAACTGATTCAGCAAGAAAAAGCCACTGACAAGGAGATAAAAGATTTTGAGGATTTCTTTAGTGCCAAATATGCTGAGAGAGATGAAAAAGGTAGGAGAGTAATTCCTTTACCTGAAGAAATTGCACCAAGAGCTTTGCAAGATAGCGGTATTCCGAGCATTCAAGAAACAGTCATTCAAAGGATTACGCAAAATTCAGGCTGGAATTTATTGAGTGAGGTGGTGGCAGAACTTGATAAAGCTGCTAAGGCAATTGAGGATACTCAGAATACACAGATCAGGGGTTGGAAAATGGGAATTGAAGCCCTAAAAGAAAAAGTAGAAGACTACAGAAGACGTTCGGAGAATGCGAGGGCGAACATTGAATCTGTAAAGAAAACTGTAGAGGAACAGAAGCAAACACTAATCAAAGGATTTAGTCAAGGCATTAACACATTTGCTAATGAGGCTAAAGCTCAGATAGCCAGTGAGATAGATAAAATTGCAAAGTCTCGTTCCGCCAACTCTCCAAAGCCAAAAAAAACTCAACAAAGTCGTCAACTACCACCAGCAACATCTGATAATATAGGCTGGGGACAAAGAGTAGGAGACATGGGAGAAGCCGTATTAGAATTAATCCCTGGCTTTGGTCAAAGCCTAGGGAGAGTCTTTAAGTTAGGTGCATCCTTGTTGGATATACTGGGTGAGTCTATTCCACAAGCTTTCAGTACCTCTGCCTCTGAACAGATTGTTGATAGTGAAGAGTTCGATCCGTGCATTATCCGGTGTAAAACGAAGGCAGAAGCTGGGAAAATTGTTGAAACTATCAATGAGTTTTGTGCGCCACACATTCATAATTGGTGGATAGATACTCAAGATGAGCTTGTTCGAGATGGAACAAATATTCGCAAAGAGTTAGCCAAAATAATTCAAAAAGATATCCAAAAAATCTCAGATGAACTGTCTGCTTATCTGGGCGATGCTTTGCAGGTGAAACTCAACATCAACCCGATTCAATTTCCCAGCTTTGATTTTCGGTTCTCCAGAACTTACGGTGATATTTTTATCTAATTAGAGAAGCAAGCTAATACCCGTTCTCGAAAATTATCAA
>NZ_JAUBPR010000009.1:0-98516 GCF_036700845.1 Microcoleus sp. S13_C5 | reverse complement strand
ATAAATAGTCTAAATGAAAGCTCATTACTCTAACTGTATTGGTTGAGCTATTTTACACCATAAACTCAGGAGAGCCAATTTTCCTCTGTGAATAAACTGTTGATTGCAGCGTCCCCAGAACCGCCAGAGCAACGAACCCCTCAACTCCCGGAAGCGATTCGCATCGCAATATCGGCCTTGTGTAGAAGTTCTAACTATATTTGCCTGCCGATTAATCGGTGAATTCTTATGTGCGGGAATCAGTGACGATTTCTTGATTTTGGTTGGATTTGGTAATGAATTATAAGCGAGGAGAATAATTCTATTTTACATTTGTTTTGGGCGTTTTTTCAGGGAATGACATCCAGAAAAGTTCTTGCTATCATCGACGAACAAGAGCGTGGAGGCTGCATAGATGACTGGCAAAGCTCAGACTGGGACTAGACAATTATTGCGTAGGTATTGGCTGACCTTAACGAAATGGCGATCGCTCAGTGTCCTCTGCGTTTTGACACTGGCGGTTAGCCTGATTGTGAATGCTTGTAGCGTGGCACCCCCGCAACTAGCTCCCCTGCGCGTGGGAATCCTCAGTTGGGCAGGATTTGATATCGCACTTTATGCTCAGGAAGCAGGCTTATTCAAACAGCGCGGATTGGACGTGCAACTCATTCGATTTGAGAATAATCAAGATTCGACTCGCGCCATGCTGCGCGGTAATTTGGATGCTAATTTTACCTCTTTGTGGGATGTGATGCAGTCTGATTCGGGGAATGATAAGCCTGTGGTGCTGATGGTAATAAATATTTCTCACGGGGCTGACGGTATTGTTGCTCAACCGGGAATTAAGTCAGTGGCCAACCTGCGCGGTAAAACAGTGGCAACGAAACTGGGAACGGTTAATCATCTGATTTTATTAGAAGCTCTCAAGTTGCACCAGATTAAACCCGAAGAGGTCAAGATTGAGGATGTTCCCAACGAGATAGCGGTTGATTTGATGCAAAAAAAACGTTTAGATGCCGCCGTGCTCTGGCAACCGTTGCTAGGGGAAACGGCTCAAACTATTAAGGGTAATATCATTTACACTACTCAGGAAATTAATAGTTTAATCATTGATACGTTCGCTTCTCGACCAACTATTACTCGCACGAAAAAAGCTGAACTGAAGCAATTTATGATGGCTTGGTTTGATATTATGAGTGCAGTGGAAACAAAGCCCAAAGAAGTGTTTCAAAAGGTTGGAAAAAGCCTCGGACAGAAGAGTGAGGCTTTTGCTAAAGATTACGCTGGTCTGAAAAAGGGTGACATTGCTATGCAACAACAGATGTTTAAGTCTGGTCGCTTACCAGAAGCGATCGCTCAAATGGCTGAACTATTAAAATCTGACCCCCGTGCCGCACGGATACCGCGTCAGGATGTGGAGATTAATACTGAGCTCGTAACTACAGCGATCAAGGAGTGGCAATTATGACCAAATGGCTGCGTCCCCATAGTTTGTCCCAGCGCTTGCTAGTTAGCGTTGGGTTGTCGATCGCCACTGTTGGACTGGCAACCCTCGGACTCAACTATCGGCTGATGCAGTCTGACTTAGAAACGCAAGTTCATAACCGGGCTCAATCGATTACACAATCGCTAGAGTTTTCTACAGAAGGCTTACTAGAGTTGGAGAATAAAAGCATTCTGCGACGGGTTGTGCAAAATTTTGCTACGATGCCCGGTGTGCTGGAAATTGCGATTGTCGATCCATCTGGAATGGCGATCGCCCGCAGTCCTCAGAATACGACTAATCAGCCATACACTTCGATCTATCCGCAACTGGCGCAAGCGATCGACCAAGCGGCAACCACAAGCGTCGAAGTCACCTACGATATCGTACTAGATGGCAAGCCTGCGATCGCACAAATTCTGCCTTTTAGCAGTACCTTATTTGGCACATCTCAACGACGGGGAGTGGCGATCGCGCTACTCGATCTCAACCAAATGAAGCAAGCTGCTGACAGAACTTTCATTACCTCAACATTGTTATTGCTAGTTGGCATCATCACAATTTTGTTAATCATGGGGATACTCCTTCAGAAGAATGTATTGCAACCCTTGCGCGACTTAAACGAAGCAGTTTTTCAAAGTAAAAAAACTGGCATTTTTCCTATGCCAAAGACGATTCCAGCTAACGAAATTCAATTTTTGGCCAGCACATTTGAAGAAGTATTCCGACAATTGGAAATTCACGATCAACTCACCGCAGAAATAACTCAACGGAAACAAATAGAAGTCACCTTACGCGATAGCGAAGCCAAAGAACGCGACAAATCTCAGCAGCTTGAGCAGGCAATTGAGACTTTAAAACGAATGCAAACCCAACTGATTCAGACAGAAAAAATCTCATCCTTGGGGCAATTAGTTGCAGGAGTAGCCCATGAAATTAACAATCCGGTCGGCTTCATTCATAGCAATCTAATTCATGTACAATATTATGCTGACAGTCTATTAAATTTGGTACACTTATATCAAAAGCATTATCCAAACCCAATTGGCGAAATTGAGAAAGAAGCAGAAAATATTGACCTGGATTTTTTGCAAGATGATTTACCTAAAATTTTGAGTTCAATGAGAATTGGTACCGATCGCATTCGCCAGATTGTGCTGTCACTCCGCAATTTTTCCCGAATGGATGAGTCAGAATTTAAAGAAGTTGATATCCATGAAGGAATTGATAGCACGCTGTTAATTTTGCAACATCGTCTCAAAGCGCGACTAGAACATCCAGAAATTAAAGTCATTCGAGACTATGGTGATTTACCGCTAGTTGAGTGTTATGCCGGACAACTTAACCAAGTATTTATGAATGTTTTGGCAAACGCTATTGATGCACTGGAAGAAATAAATATTCAACGGGTAGCTTGCTCGATCGAGAAGCACCCATGTTGTATTACAATTTGTACCTCGGTGGTATATTCGCAGTGGGTTAAAATTGCGATCGCCGATAATGGCAATGGAATTCCAGAATCAATTCAAACACAGATATTCAATCCATTTTTTACAACAAAGCCTGTAGGGAAGGGAACCGGAATGGGAATGGCGATTAGTTATCAGATTATTACTGAAAAACATGGTGGGACGCTGAGGTGTTTTTCAACGCCAGAAAAAGGGACGGAGTTTGAGATTTGTATTCCTGTTAAGCAGCAGGAGTTGACGATGGGAAAGTTTCGGTATAATTAATGCTTCTAATACTGTAAAATGAAATCGTAAGTTGTCATTTTAGCCAAATATTGATGAAAGTCAAAGTCAAAAATCTTGGTGTTTTAAAGCAAGCCGAATTCACCCTTGGCGACCTAACAATTATTTGTGGTGGCCATACTACTGGTAAAACCTACGCTACTTACAGGGAGAACCGCTGTATCATTATCTCTTTAGGACTACAAGAAATACCAACAACAACCACTCATCAGGTTTGGCTTTGCAAAGCCAATTTTTGATAGTCCTGTCGAATAGGAATCTGAATGATGAACTCTGCCCCCTGGCCGGGATGAGAAACACACTTCAACTGTCCGCGGTGTTTTTCTACCACAATCTGGTAGCTGATTGACAGCCCCAAACCGGTGCCCTTCCCTACGGGTTTCGTCGTGAAGAAGGGGTCGAACACCCGTCCCTTCACTTCCTCTGTCATACCCGGGCCATTGTCGCAAATGCGAATCACAACAAATTGGGCAGCTTTCCGGGTGGGGGCGAGGTTGTGGGAATCCACCTCAGCCGAATAAACTGTAGAGCTTTCCGCAAGGGGGGGATTGGAAATCGGGGATTTTTCTTCTTCCCCATACCCCACTGAGGTGCGAATTGCGATCGTCCGCGGCCCCCTTTGGTCATGGAGAGTGTCAATCGCATTCGCCAGTAAATTTACAAACACCTGGTTCAGTTGGCCGGCATAGCACTCCACCAGCGGCAGCGGGCCGTACTCTTTAATTATTTGAATGGCAGACTGGTCTAATTTGGCTTGCAGTCGATGCTGCAAAATCAGTAGGGTGTTATCGATGCCCTCATGGATATCGACCTCTTTCATTTCCGCTTCATCCAGTCGCGAGAAGTTTCGCAGAGAGAGGACTATTTCGCGAATTCGGTCTGCCCCCACCTTCATCGAATCGAGCACTTTGGGTAAGTCTTCCATCAAAAACTCTAATTCGATTTCCTCAATATCCTCAACAATCGTTGCTGTGGGATGGGGGTATTGTTCCTGATAGAGTTTCACCAGTCCTAGTATATTTTCACTGTATGTCCTGACGTGAGTCAGGTTGCCATATATGAAGTTAATCGGGTTATTGATTTCGTGGGCCACTCCAGCCACCATCTGTCCCAGAGAGGACATTTTCTCAGTTTGAATGAGCTGGGTCTGGGTGCGCTTGAGCTCTTGGAAAGAAAGCTCTAGTTGTTCGGCTTGTTTTTTTAATAGCGCTTCTGATTGTCGCAGAGCTTGCTCTATCTGCACGCGATCGCGAATTTCCTGGCTCAGCAGCAGATTTTTTTCCTGTAATTCCTGCGTCCTCTCTTCCACTTTATGTTCTAAAGTCCGGCTGTAATCTTCTAATTGCTCATTGGCTTGTTTCAGGTTGTCCGTCGCCTCAGACAAATTGGCATATAGTCGGGCATTTTCCAGAGAAATCGCTGCTTGAGAACAGAGCACGGTTAAAACTTCCAGGCGATCGCCCGTAAACGCACTCGTTGTCAGATTATTTTCCAAGTAAAGCAGACCAATGAGCTTTCCTTTATGGACAACAGGCATACATAAAATCGACTTCGGTTGGGCGTTAACGATATAGCTATCCCTGGTAAAAATCCCCTCCTGACTTGCATCATTTAAAACCACATTTTTTTGAGTTCTAGCCACATAATTGAGGAGAGATAAGGGCAGTTTATGACTCGTTTCTATCGGCGTGGATTGCAGCACTACTACCTCATTATTATCTATGCTTGCCGTGCCTTCTACCACCAGTTGACCATCTTTTTCTAAAATGAAGTAACTTTTTTCAGCCCCAGCATTCTCGATCGCAATTTTCAATAACTTAGAAAGCAGGCTTTCCAGAACAATTTCGCCAGAAATAGCTTGAGAAGATTTCATCACAGAGGCGAAATCCAGTGCCGCAAAACTCCCCGTAGTCGTCGCGCTAGTTGTCCGTGATACGTCGAGGGTGGGGGCTTCTTTAGCCAGTAGTCGCCAGAAGAATTCAGGATATTGTTCTGATAAATCTTTCACTTTAGCCTTCGCTCCCCAGCGAATATAGCCATAGTAAGCATCCGTCAAATAAATTTCCGCTATCTTCTCCCGACCGCGAGAGAAATAAAACTCGGCTGCCCGTTCATTAGCTAGGGCTTCTTCATGAATGTATCCCTGTTCTCTGGCTCCTTGAATGCTGGCGTCATAATACTCCATCGCTTTGCCAATTTTACCCAATACCCGCGCTTTCTCTGCCTCCACTAACTCGTATTTGTGTTGATAATTCATCGGCCCATGTATAGCCCATTCCTGCATTTTTCCCTGATTTTTAGCCACTTGCTTCAAGAATTCTTCTTGTTCGCTGCTGGAAACTTGGGGATATTGACCAAGGAGGGCCAGAGAATAGTAGAAATTGTGTTCCGCACCACTCATCAGCGCCGGTGCACCTTCTTTATATTTTTCTGCTTCGCTGGCATTTTTCACGGACTGAGCGTAATCTTTCAACAAGTAAAATCGAATCAGTTTTGTCAAGTGAGCCACAAAAACAAACATATGTTTATTGTCAGCAATTGACTGTTGCAGGAGTTCATCTTCATTCAAAGCTTCGCCCTTGACCGTATATTTTTCTTCAGGGGCTGCAAGTAATTGTAATACCATTACTCTCCATATTTTCAAATAAGGAAGATGCGAATCTTGTTGGAGTTTCAGCAGTAAATCAAGATAGTGCGCCTGCTTCTGATCCACAAACTCTAGCGGTTGGCCAGTAAAAAATATATGATCGCAATAGTAAATACAACTATAACCAACATCGTCTAAATCTCCAATTTCTAGACCACTTTTGATGCCTTCAATTAATGGTAATAAGGTTTCTTTTCCATGCTCTTTCCAGTGTCTAATGTGAGCATTAAAAACTACATAGACGTAAGATTTCAGTTCTTTGGCATCAAATCGATCCAACAAATTTAAACCTAGTTGTCCAAAGCGATATCCCGCCTCAATTTCACCCAGATGCCAGCACAAAATCATGCCATAAACCGCATACCCCGAAGCAGCTTGGGGTGAATTACCATATTGGATACACAGATGAATCATTGTAAATGGAACTTGTGGAAGTAAGGCAGGAGCCACATGAAAAGCAAGAGGAGCGGATTTCAATAATATCCCCATAGCCACTCGCTTATTGAGATCCGTCATTTCGGGCAGAGAAGCTAACGCCTCCGTATTCATCTCTTGTGGAGGTTCTGGACAAAGGGAGACGCCCAGCATACCGAGAACTTGCAGCGCAATATCGAACGCGACCTGCATCTGGTTTTGCTGGGTATAAAACTGCATTTGGATTTCATAAACTTTTACTTTTTCAAGCAGAGTTTTAGCGTGTTTGAGAGCTGCCTCAGAAAGTATTCTTGCTCGCTCGAAGTTGATATTTAGAAATTCCACCGCCGCCGTTTCCACATACAGAGAAAACGTCAGGTCATACTGAGTTTCCCAGCTATCTTCTCTTAGGAGTTCTAGCCCCACCCGTAGTTGTCTGGCGGCAGTTTCATAAGCTGTTGCTGCCTTAGCTTTTTTGCCTGCTATCAAATTTAATCTGGCTAGACGATCTTTTTTTGCCTGATGGGTGATGAAGTCAGCCCCAACATTTAACTGATTGACAATCTCAAAGATATTTTCTTCAATCTCCTCTGCTGGAGTATGCTCCAATAGCAGTTCACCAATTTTCAAATGCGTCTGTTGTTTCTGAGATTCGGGAATAAGAGAATACGCCGCTTGCTGCACCCTGTCATGGAGAAATTTGTAAGCGATAGGGGCGTGATGGCTGCAAGGCAAAGAGGCAGGTGAGCCTGATAGCAGAGGAGAATCTGGAGCTATCCTGTGATCTGCTTCTCTGCTCATTTCATCGGAGTTAAAAACAAGAGGAATTTTGTAGGCTTCGTTTAGGGGCAAAACCAAGCCAGCCTGAAGTCCACGCCACAAATCTGTTGCCGTTTCTGACTGAGATTTTTCATTAACAATTGCCAGAACTTCTAAATTAAATTTGTCTCCTATACAGGCGGCTAACTTTAAGACTTTTTGCGTCTCCTCCGGGAGTTTTTGAATGTTTCTGGCAATCAGTTCTACGACATTATAATCAGTGATTCCTACCGCTTGAATTTCGTTTAATGACCACTGCCAGCACCCAGCACTAAAATCAAAGGTCAATAGTTTTTCTTGGTACAGAGTAGCGAACATCTGAGTCAAGAAGAAAGGATTGCCCTGGGTTTTATTGAAAAGTAGCTCGGACAATTCAGAAACCCGGTTTCTCGGAGCGGAAGACTCATTTAGGGTATGCGCTACCAGTAAGCTGACGTTGCCAATATCCAAAGGACGGAGAGTGATATTATTTACAACCGCCCCATTCTTGTGAATCTCATCTAACGTCAGCATCAACGGATGCGTCGGACTGACTTCGTTATCTCGATAGGCTCCCATCAGCAGTAAATATTGGCTGTCCGGGTCACAAATAAGCAGATGAATCAACTTGAGCGATGCCGAATCTGCCCACTGTAAGTCATCCAAAAAGACGACGAGCGGGTGTGAGGGTTTAGTAAATACATGAATGAATTCTTTAAAGACGCGATTAAAGCGATTCTGGGATTCAGATGCCCCCACTTGCGGAACAGCTTCTTGAGGGCCCACAATCAGTTCGACTTCGGGAATGACATCTACTATGACTTGGCCATTTGAGCCTAAAGCTTCTAAGAGTTGCTCTTTCCAAATGGCTAGTTTTTCCGAACTTTCTGTTAACAGATGCCGCATCAAGCCCTGAAAGGCTTGAATCAAAGAAGCATAAGGAATATTTCGTTTTAATTGGTCAAATTTACCTGAGATAAAATAGCCGCGCTGCCGGAGAATCGGTTTTTGAATTTCATTCACTAAGGAAGATTTGCCAATCCCTGAGTAACCGCTCACTAGCATCATTTCGCTGGTTCCGCCGGAGACTCGCTCAAAGGCTGCCATCAAAGTGGCTACTTCCTGCTCGCGGCCATAGAGTTTTTGGGGGATGAGAAATTGTCCAAATTTATCCCGATTACCGATTGGAAAGTTGTCAATTTTTCCCTGCGTTTGCAGTTGATACTGGCACATTTCTAGGTCCGCTTTTAGTCCCCTAGCGCTTTGGTATCTGTCTTCTGCAGTTTTGGCTAATAATTTCATTACGATATCAGAAATCGCTTCGGGAATCTCGCCGATTTGCTGATGAGGTGGCAATGGTCTTTTAGCGATATGGCAGTGAATTAATTCTAGGAGGTCGGTGGCTTGATGCGGCAGCTTCCCAGTCAGGATTTCATAAAAGGTGACACCTAATGAGTAAAAGTCGGTGCGGTAGTCAATTGAGCGATTCATCCGCCCAGTTTGCTCTGGGGACATATAGGCGAGAGTGCCTTCTAGCAAGTTAGGATTGCTGAGAATCTGGTTTTCTCGCTCTAAGTACGTGGAAATGCTAAAATCGATGATTTTAATTTGATTTGTTTTGGGTTTGATAATGATATTCTGCGGTTTAATATCTTTATGAATAATCTTATTTTCATGCAGTTGAGCTAGGGTTTCTGCCAAATGAATTGCCAGACTCAGAAATTCGCTTATTTCAAGGTTTTTAGCTGCGATTAGGTTCTTCAGGGAGTCCCCCCCAAAATCTTCTAATATGAGCGCCAGACCGTTATTATGCTTTTCCAAAGAGTAAGCTTTGATAATCCCTGCTATGTCCAGAGTTTTAAGGATTTTATATTCATGCCTCAACCGCGCGATTTCTTCTATTGTGGGATACTCGGCTTTGAGGGTTTTTACTATAACCGGAGTTAGGTCGGACTCTCTAACTCCGCGATAAATAACTGTATTGACACCTTCATGAATGGGCAACGATAAGAGTTTGTAACCGGGCAGCGTGGTTTTCATATTTGTTTTTTCGATGAGTCCGATTGTTCGGGTGTGGAATTGATGGATGGGAACCTGAGACAGCGATGTTCGATCGCCTGTAGGGAAAAATTAAAGGAGCAGGGAATCAGCTTATTAGCAAGTGGCAATATTTTCTCCGCTTATTCAATACTCAAGTGCATCATGGTTTGAGGTTTAACTATCATTCTTCTGGTGGAGTTGGACAAGCAAGAAGGCGCATCCACATAAATTATCCGATTATCGCACTACCTCAATCATTTGTTTAAAGGTCTCTCGCTGTACTCCGCACAGATGCTTAAAGTTTTCAGAACTCAGGTTTTTTTACATCCCAGTAGCTTACCTGTTTCAGCATGAATTATTCCCACTTAGGATTATACATCCTACTACAACATATTTGCAGCACTGCGACCGGGCGCGAGCGTTCGCGTCGTGCGAAACATTTGTAGGAGAGCAGCATCCCCCAAAAATTGAATTAGAAGATAATCTTGGCAAGATGATAATCCTTGATATAGAAACAGGCGACTCTAAAGTTGATGAAAATGGTTTACACGCTGCTGATTACCTGAGTGCGAAACATCCAAAGGCTAGACTCTTGGGTATCCCTATTTGATATAACGTTGTGGCATCTCTAGGTAGTGTCATGGATTGTATTTTTAAGTAATTTTACTTACATCGCTTGATAGATAGGCTAAAATTAATTCTATTGGATTTTGCTTAAAAGTCAAGCTGTTTGAGTTTAAATTTATGATAATATTTACTGCGCTGGTTCAGAAAGATGCTAACACTGCTTTATATTATGTACCCTATATTACAGGTTTCTAAGAGAGCGCATTCTCAAGGAGGAACTTTAGACGAGCTACAAGCAAACCTACGTGAAGCGATTGAAATACTGTTGGAAAATGAGAAGATAGCCTTCCATCGTTCTTCAATTCAGTACCATCGCTCTTTGAGTTTCTAGCCTTATTGTTCTGCGAAGAGTGCCAGCTTTGATGGGGCGATCGCACGAGCGTAAGTCGCGTTACAATTTAGTTCAAAACAAAATTATGTATGCTGACTGATCAAAACAAAGCAATCGTTCTCCACTTCTACAAAGCGTTCGACGATCGCAAAATGGAACAAGCCTTAGAGCTTCTAGCGCCGAATTTTATTGCTCACATGGCGGGAATGCCAAAGCCATTGGACGGGGAGGGGTTCAAGCAGTTCGGGATGTCGTTTTATTTAGCTTTTAGTCAGGGTCAACACGTTTTTGATGAGGTCGTGGTTGCAGACAATAAAGTGGTGACGTGCGGAACGTTCACAGCAAAACACCTCGGAGAATTTCAGGGTCTGCCGCCAACGGGCAAACAAATCAGCTTGGCGATTATGCACATCGATCGAGTCGAGAACGGCAAAATCGCGGAGCATTGGGGACACGGCGATGCACTTGGATTAATGCAGCAGTTAGGGATTGTGTTCTTGCCGGGCCCAAAGTTACTACCGCACATTTTGAGAGGTGCTGCGTCCAAACTGTTTAAAAAATCCGCCCATAAATAAGATTGTCAGAGCTTGTAGTTGACAGTGGCACAACAAGTCATGGTAACAGTTACGTCGATCTCGCCGCATAACACATTGCGCCCTCACCGGAACAAAGCATGAATTATCTGTTGAATTACAATGGTTGTCGCCGTCCGGTTAGTCCAAACGCGCCCAAGAGCGATCGCAATACCCCATACTTCAAAATTACCTGTGGATCGATATGTCGATGTCGGCTTCACAACATTAGGCCGATAATTCTAGAGTGTTTGATTTAATACTAAATGCTACGGATGTCGATCGGGCTACTATTTTTTATTCTCAAATCGATTTCTTATAACTCTTCTCGGGTGGCAGGAGCTCCCGCCTGAAAGCTTAAATTTAAATGTAGAACAGCTTGCAAATTTTTACTGCTCCATAAGGAAGCCAAAAAGATATATCATAACCTTAACCAGATCATTTCTTCCCAGATATGTTCTACTGTTCTAATCCCACGTGTTCCCATCCTTTCAATCCCGACAACTCTAAATTTTGTCAAAGTTGCGGCCAGTCTGACCTCACGCCTCTCTTCAGAAACCGCTACCGCGTGATTCGACTGTTGGGCGAAGGGGGATTTGGCAGAACATATGAAGCGGTAGATACCGATCGCATGGACGATCCCTGCGTAATCAAGCAGTTTGTACCGCAATTTCAAGGAACCTCAGCACTTGAAAAAGCCGCAGAATTGTTTAAGCAAGAAGCGAAACGACTTTACGAACTCGGCGAACATCCCCAAATTCCTCGATTAATTGCTTATTTTGAACAAGACAAGCGACTTTATTTAGTACAAGAGTTGATTGAAGGGCAAACTTTACTAGCAGAATTAACTCAGCAGGGTGTTTTTAGCGAAGAAAAAATTTGGCAGTTGCTGGCAGATATTTTGCCGATTCTGAAATTTGTGCACGATCGCAATGTCATTCACCGAGACATCAAACTTGAGAATATCATCCGCCGTCGCACCTCTGTTAGCTCATCATTGCCAAAGGTGGGCAATTTTCGCAATTCAGCTTTCCGAAGGGGAGGGCGGGGAGAGTTAGTTTTGATAGATTTCGGTATTTCCAAACAAGTGACGGGTTCGCTGATGAGCCAAGTAGGCACAACGGTAGGAACGCCCGGATATTCGCCGGTAGAACAAATGCGCGGTCAAGTTTTCCCCGGAAGCGATTTATACAGTTTGGGGATAACTTGCCTGAGACTGCTAACTCAATGTTTGCCAAAAGCTGACGGTTCCGATGACCTTTACGACCCGATAAACGGCGGCTGGATTTGGAGAGAACGGTTGCCAGCCGGCACAAAAATCAGCAGCGAGTTGGCAAATGTTTTAGACAAATTAATTCAAGATTATCTCAAAAATAGATATCAATCTGCTGATGAAGTAATCAAAGCTTTAAATCTCTATTCTTTACCTCCCCAACCCCATTGTGCCAATGGAGGGCAACTTGCTCTAAATTCTTTTATGATAAAGGGAGGACAACTTGCTATCAATACCCCGCTAAATCAAAGCGGGCAAATCAACAGCAATATCTCTGTCAATCCGAGGAAAAAATCCAACACCAATCCGCCAGTGAACAAGGCATCGCAGAGAATTGCTGCTGTCAAAAGCACTTTTGAATTTCAGGTGGTGACAGTAGACAAGAGCGGGAAGCCAACTAATGTTAACAGCGGCAAAGCGCGTTTTTTTGAAGAACATCTCGGTAGCAGTACAGTCCTGGAAATGGTATCTGTTCGTGGCGGTACTTTCCTCATGGGTTCCCCAAACGATCGGGGTGACAGCGACGAAAAACCAGAGCACCCAGTAACTTTAGCATCTTTCTATATGGGCAAATTTCCCGTCACTCAGGCACAGTGGGCAGCAGTAGCGGCGCTGCCGGAAATTAAAATATTTCTCAATCCCGATACTGCCCGTTTTAAAGGTGCAAATCGACCTGTAGAAAATGTATCTTGGTACGAGGCTGTGGAGTTTTGCGATCGACTTTCTCGCAAAACTGGTAAGAATTATCGCTTGCCTAGCGAAGCCCAATGGGAATATGCTTGCCGGGGGCAAACTACGGGGCCATTTCACTTTGGGGAAACGATTACCAGTGAGTTAGCCAACTACAATGGAAATTCTAATTACGCTGACGCGCCGAAGGGAGTTTATCGCTTTCAAACGACAGATGTTGGTAGTTTTAAACCTAATGCTTTTGGATTGTACGATTTCCACGGAAATGTTTGGGAATGGTGCGCGGATTCTTGGCACAATAATTATAACGGTGCGCCTGCGGATGGTAGCGTTTGGGAGTCAGACGGGGACTCTTCGCTGAGGTTGTTGCGGGGGGGTTCTTGGAACGATCATCCTCCGAATTGTCGCAGCGCGTGTCGCCTCAGATATCAGCCGGATTGTAAGGCTAGTATTGTGGGTTTTCGAGTGGTTATTTCTGTTGTTTAAGAATGGCGATTCCCTACGGGATAGAGTCGCTTCACGCTCTTTTTAACTTAACTAAAACTTAACCAGCTAAAAACTGTTTCAACAGTCAATTCTAGCTCAATCCCATTAAGTATTGGTAAATCAGTTGCACCTTCGTACAGTTCCACTCTTTGCCCTGGAACTGACGGGGCGACAAGTCGCCTGAAAAATAGGCAGGGAGGCAATCCTAAACAAATTGCCTGAAAAAAGATAGGGTAAGAGAGCTTTTTACCCAAAAATAATTAAATGATACCAGAATCATATCATGCCCATTTGTCAGAAAAGCTTACACGTTCTAATTACTTATGGACAATTTTGTTGATTCAAGTAGTGCAATAGATTAAAGAAGTCACATTAGAAAGTATAGCGACCAAACTAGCGATTCCCATTAAATTTGAAAGTAGAAGAAAAAAATCATAGATTTTTATTGGAGGATGAATGGACTCTATATGATATTTTGTTACCACTGGTGATTGGTTGGCTCAAAGGTAGTGTCAAACAGAATAAGGTTGTATATTTAGCAATAAACCGAACCAAATGGCAATCAAATAATATTTTGATGGTTAGCATGATTTGGCGAAAAAGAGCTATTCCTATTTATGGGAAAATGCTTGAACAAGGGAACAGCACATTAGAAAATCAACAATTCGTATTAACGCCCGTATTCGCCACCTGATCAGATTATAACTTGATCGTGTTATGAGAGCGTGAATTTTGTAGGGTTACCCTCGCAAACTGGCTTAGGGAGAAGAAAGTAGATTTCTGTTTGCGACTCAAAAAGAATGTTTGCATTTCCGACGGAAGAGGAGTTATGGGCTGAACTAAAAATGCTAGGATTAGAGCCAGGAAATAGCTTCTTCAATCAAGACGTAACGATTACAAAAACTGCACGCGCATTACGGGGTTTAATCTAGCAGGTAAGTGGCTGGGTAAATATCGAAATGTTACCACTGCAGAGCCTTGGTATATTCTGACAAGCTTGGCAGATATACAAGCCGCAGTTGATGCTTATGCAAAAAGATTTGGAATTGAATAAATGTTTAGAGACTTTAAAGGCGGAGGCTATAACTTAGAGAAGACTAATTTAACGGGCGACCGATTGAGTAAATTATTAATTTTGCTATCGCTATCATACTTGAAAAGTATCATTCAAGCGATAGATATTAAATCCAAGCAAGTTCAAAAATATCTAGGTAGAAAAACAGAAAGCCACAAAAAATATGCTATGCCTAGCACTTTTTATATTGGACTCTGGGGTGAATCCTGGGTCGATTCAATGTCTAGTAATTGGCAGTTTGTTGTTGAATTAATGTCTTTGTCTCCACACACACTACCTAATTATCAACAAGGTTTAAGAGCTATGAGACTTATTCTATCAGCCTTATAGGCGACTTGTCGCCCCGACAGCTATTTTTCAGGCGACTTGTCGTCCCGTCAGAGAAGTGCCTTGCACTTGGGGGTAAAATTTTTTAATAACGCAGGGAGGTTTTGAGGGTTTATACTCGTCAATAGCTAGAAAAGTGCGCCCAAATCCTCCTTGTCTAATAATTTTTTGGGCTCCGTAGCGATCGCCCAATAGCAGTTTATTCCCACATTTTCGACAGAATTTTGTAGAGCCAGACTGGTTTTGGAATAGGCAATCAGGGTTGAGACACTGGCTCATAAAATAGGCTTAGAGATTACAGATTAAAGCTCTCGATGCGATCGATAGGTCCGAGAATTTTTATGTCTGCTAAAGATTCGGTTGTAAATTCTATTTCCTAGGGCATATCTAAGCTGTATATATTTTAATAGGATTGGTGTATTACTGTTCGCTAATTAACCCTATATTCGTAAAGTAAAAAAGGTTCGAGAATAAATACTTGACAAAGGGCTGAAATCGCTATAGATTACAGCTTACAGTTCTCGATGCGAGAGAAGAGAGAACCACACAACCAACCCCAACCACCCCAACACCCCAACAACCCAACCCAATCCTTCTCCCCCCCACGCAAACACACGCGCACACGACGGGAGGTGCCCCCGTGGTGCTTCCAGATTAAAGGTTAAATCATCGTACTCCAACCAACCTTTCCTCCCCTTTCTCCTCTTTCTCCAACCCACACGATCGCCTAGCTTGCATTCAGTGTCATAATCAACTTTACCGCCTATTTCTAACCAGATTTTTTTCTGGACACTAAAGCCGAAACGACCCTGACTGTATTTTACCCACAATTGGTCGATCGTCCGCAAATCATCGCAAGGAAAATTCTCGATCGATTCCGTATTAAAATAGCCTTCCTTCTCCCGTCTAGCAGCTTTTAACATCACCTTGAAGGTTTCCTGATCCGCATCTTTCCACTCCCCTGTGGCCAATAAATCCCGCAGACGAGTATAGTCAACACCCTGCGCTGATTTAAGCGAGTCTGGTGGCGGTGCCGGTGGAGGTGTTTGAGCTGATAATTGAGGTGATTGAGAAGCAAGAGCCTGGAACACTTCAGTAGCAGATTGATAACGTTTTTTAATAGCAGGTTGTATCATTTTATCTAAAATCTGACCCAGTTCCGAACTGACAGATGTTTTTAAGTGTTCTCGCCACACCCACTCAAACTCGCTATCATCGAATAAATCAATCGGTTCAACCTCAGTTAACAGACACAGACAAGTGACACCCAGACTATAAATATCACTCGCATGAATAGCTTTGCCGTTGGCTTGTTCTGGTGCCGTATATGCAGCCGTCCCGATCCTGGTTCCCGTTACCGCTAGAGCCGTCTGTGTCGCATATTTCGCGGCTCCAAAGTCAACTAAAACCATTTGCCCATCTTGCCTAAGAATAATATTTTCGGGCTTGATATCTCGGTGAATAACTTGGCGAGAGTGCATGAACTCGAATACTGGCAGTAAATTATTAAGCAAGTCGCGAATCTGCGTTTCGCTAAAATATCCCTGAGATTTTAATGTTTGGGCTAAATTTTCACCGTCGATGAATTCTTGGACTAAATACTGCCGTTCATCTTGACTAAAATATGCTAATAATTCAGGAATTTGATAATGTTTACCCAACTGTTCTAGGCGGACTGCTTCAAGCTCAAATAACTCAGTAGCTTTCTGGATACTAGAAGGGCCTTGAAATTGGGGGTAAAATTGTTTAATAACACAGGGAGGTTTGGAGGGTTTATACTCGTCAATAGCTAGAAAAGTGCGCCCAAATCCCCCTTGTCCAATAATTTTTTTGGCTCCGTAGCGATCGCCCAATAGCAGTTTTTTCCCGCATTTTTGACAAAATTTTGTAGAGCCAGAGGGGTTTTGGAATAGGCAATCAGGGTTGAGACACTGGCTCATAAAATATGCTTAGAGATTACAAATTAAAGCTCTCGATGGGATGCCAGCAGAGAGGGTTTTAAATGTGAAACAGCAGAGCCGGGTAAGGACATCGCATTGCCTTTCATCGTGTCAACTTAACCGGAAAAACCGCTTAACCCGAAAGCTCGGCAGGGGTTTAAACCCCTGCCAAACAAGGCATTGCCGTGTCCCTAGTTAAACTTTTGTCCCGCACTCAGGACAAAAGTTATTGGTCGAAACATTCTTAGCGCCGCAACTGGGACAATAAACCAACTCCGCAGATTGCAACTTGCTACGATCTGGCAAACCAACCATTTGAGCGTTGCTCTTACCTGGAACTACCATCGGATAGCAGTTTTCGTCCCTCGTCACCTTGACGTTCATCAGCACCGGGCCCTCGTGAGCGAGCATTTGAGCGATCGCATCTTTGAGTTCCTCCGGCCGCGAAACGAGCATCCCCTTCACGCCATAAGCTTCCGCCAGCATCACAAAATCCGGCATCCCCACAGTCATATTCGACGACGAATAACGCTCTCCATAGAACGCCTGCTGCCACTGCCGCACCATGCCTTGCCAGCCATTATTTACAATCACAATCTTGACATTAATGCCGTATTGTGCTAGGGTTCCCAATTCTTGAATATTCATTTGCACGCTAGCATCGCCAGCAATACAAATCACTTGCTCATTGGGTAGCGCCATTTTCGCGCCCATCGCCGCCGGCACCCCGAAACCCATCGTGCCCAAACCAGCGCTCGAAATCCAGCGGCGCGGCCCGTTGTTCAAGAATTGAGCCGACCACATTTGATGTTGACCGACATCCGTTGTGTAGTAAGCATCCGGCGCTTGAGTAGCCAACTCGGAAATCACCTCTTGCGGAGACAAAATGTCTGGGTAATGAGGCACAACTAACGGATAGTCCTGTTTCCACTGATCGATCCTGTGCAGCCATTCCGCAGTCTGTCCGGCCTTCCCCGAAACTCCAGTCTCCCGACAGCGACGCAGCAAATCGATCAAAACTTGGCGGACATCTCCGACAATCGGCACGTCAGGGCCGCGATTTTTGCCGACTTCCGCCGGGTCGATATCGATGTGAATCACCTTAGCGCGCGCGGCAAACTCGTCTAATTTGCCAGTCACGCGATCGTCAAACCTCGCCCCTACAGCAATCAGCAAATCGCACTCGGTAACGGCAAAATTAGCGTAAGCAGTGCCGTGCATCCCCAGCATTTTCACCGACAAAGGATGGTTTTCGTCAAAGGAACCTTTGCCCATCAGCGTTGTCGTGACCGGCAATTGGAAAAGTTCGGCGAGTTCCTTAATTTCCTCGTGGGCCGCCGCTGCGATCGCCCCGCCGCCCACATAAAGCAAAGGACGCTTCGCTTCCTTCAGCAAATGAATCGCTTGATTAATTTGCCGAGGATTTCCCTTCACCGTCGGCCTGTAGCCCGGAATTCTCACAGATCCCGGTTCCACGGGCAGATAGTCAAATTCTTCTAAACCCACATCCTTGGGCACATCAACCAACACCGGCCCCGGCCTTCCTGTACTCGCGATGTGGAAAGCTTCAGCCACAATTCGCGCCATATCTCTCGGGTCCCGCACTACATAAGAATGCTTGACAATTGGCAGGGTAATCCCGTAAATATCAGTTTCCTGAAACGCATCAGTGCCGATCGCCGGACGAGGAACCTGACCGGTAATAATTACCATCGGGATCGAATCCATGTGGGCTGTCGCAATCCCCGTCACCAAATTAGTTGCGCCGGGGCCCGAAGTAGCAAAACAAACCCCAACTTGTCCGGTAGCGCGGGCGTACCCGTCGGCCGCGTGAGCAGCACCTTGCTCGTGCCGCACCAGAATATGTTTGATAGCGCCAGTTTCTTCTGCGCGGTAGAGTTCGTCGTAAAGCGGCAGAATTGCGCCGCCGGGATAACCAAAAATATGCTTGACGCCGTGGCGGATCAAGCTGTCAATCAGAGCAAATCCACCAGTTGCACGTCTGATGGTCACTTTAGTTTTTAGTTGCACAGAATTTCCTTCCTTAAACTAATTATGATTTTTAATGAAAGCTTTTATACTACTTTAATCTCAATTAATGAAACTATGAAAATTTAAGTGGTGAGATTTTACCAAAGATTTCGCGATCGCACAGGGTTCGCCCGATCGAGACATTGTGGAACAGCAGAGGAAGAAAAGAAACAGAGGAAATCGCGGCCTCTATGCCGGTTTACCGCGATATGACCCTTGTATAGCATTCGTCATTCGGCATTCGACAAGAAAAACCATCGTTTCAGCAATTAAGAACGTCCTAATCATCAGGGCGGTTGCTATGTTAGGGATCGATCGCGAAAAGAAAGCCATCTTCGCTCTTACCATTGGTGTCAACACTCGCCTAAAACCCTTGATAAATCTTGTCTAAACGCGAGTCTCGATCCCGCTCCCATTCCCGTTAAGAAGGGAAACTAAAGAGAATGCTCCGGTTCCCTCCAACTATCAGGAGCTCTGGGTAATCATCGTCAAACAGTATATCGGTACTACATTTGATCTTAAGTTGACACCATCCCCTCTTCCTTCTTCCTTCTTCCTGACATCCGTTACATCCGTTACATCCGTTACACAATCCGTTGCCGAACTTCCTTCTTTGCCAAGTTTACAAAACATCCTGCAATACTTTGCGAGTATGTTTCCAAGCTGCCATGCCCATCACGGAGACCAAAAAGCCCAAACTCAGCAACACGATCCGCAAGCCGAGGTCATCCGAGCCAACGGCTTTGCTAACAGCATCTGTCAGCGGGCCAGTAATCGCTAAAGGCAGGCTCAGAGCAATATTAATCGCATTGTTTTCAAATCCAAAGACTTTACCCCGCATAGATTCGGGAGTTTTTTCTTGAATCAGAGCCTGCATCGGGCCGTTAATTAAGGAAGCACCAAAACCAAACAGAGCGCTCAATCCGAATCCCACCCACAACAGTCGAGTAAAGGCAAACATTGCTAATACAAAACCCATCATCAAGAAACCGATTAAAGGCAGAGGTTTGTGGTGCATTCGATGACCCCAGTGTCCCAAAAAGGCTGCGCCGAAGACCATTCCAATTCCTGCAGCAGCGAGCAAAAAGCCAAATTGAGTTTCTTTGAGACCTATTTTGCCTGAAAGCGCGATCGCCAGCACCTGAAGCGCCGCAAACACGGAATACAAAATTGTCAACTGCACCATCGCGTTGCTGACAAGGTGATTGTGTTTCAAATAGCGCAAACCTTCCTTGAGATCTTGCCAAGGATGGACGTTTTTGCCACTGCTGCCGGCATGACCTTCTTTGATCCGCATGGCATAGATCAAACCTGCTGATATCAGGTACAACCCGCCCAGCAAAAACTCTTGAGAAGCTGCTCCGAAGCTGTGTTTAACCCAACTAAACAGCGGTTCGCCGATCGTCATCCCGATAATAATCCCGCCCATTGTGGACGAGGCGAACAGAGCATTTGCTGACATCAGTCCCTCTCGCCCCACGGCCAGGGGGACGGCTGCCGCTTCTGCAGGAGCAAAAAATTGCGTTACGGTAGAGATCAAAAACGTCATCGTCAACAAAACCACAAAAGCTTTGGGCAAAAACGGCAAAGCTACAATAAACGCGGCTCGAATCACGTTGCAGGCAATCAGCATTTGCTTTTTAGAAAAGCGGTCTACGACGATACCGGCTGCGGAACCAAAGACGATCGCGGGCACGGTGTAGGCGATCATCACCGCTGACAGCATAGAATTTTCCGAATGCTGCCAAGAAACCGGCCAGGGTCGGTAGTCGCCGGTTTTCAGCAGAATAATCAGCAATACGTAAAAGATTTTATCCGCCACCTGGGCCAATAACTGGCCCGTCCACAAGGCGAGGAAGGGGCGATTTCTCAGTAGGGCATCAAGCCCGCTGCGGTCAGGGGGAGGGCTGGCTGGGTGCATAGGAATAGTTTAACTGACCGCCTCTGGCAATTATAGTTTTCAGCAATACGTGCAAATCTGACATAGCAAAGCGGAAACTCGGAAAACTCCTGTCTCCTGCGTTCTTTTTCTGTTTTAGCAGATCGGCGGGGGACGACTACTGCAGTCTTCTTAACTCTACCGCGATCAGCCGGAGCCGAGAACCCGCGCGCCAGGAAAATCCGAGAAGATTGTTAAAGGTTGGCGTGCATTTCATCGCGAGTACAAGATACGGTAATATACTTGACAAAATACTTGCTGTTGGCAGTGATATTAAAAGATGTCACGCCGATTAAGTAATATAACGAAGGTACTAACTGTTAGGAGTGAGAAACTTGAAAAAGGTTGAAGCTATTATTCGCCCCTTTAAACTAGACGAAGTGAAAATCGCACTCGTCAATGCTGGTATTGTGGGGATGACTGTTTCTGAAGTTAGAGGTTTTGGCCGTCAGAAGGGCATGACAGAACGCTATCGCGGTTCTGAGTACACCGTTGAGTTCTTGCAAAAGCTCAAGGTCGAGATTGTTGTGGAAAACGATCAGGTTGACATGGTGGTTGATAAAATTATCGCGGCTTCCCGCACGGGCGAGATTGGCGACGGCAAGATTTTCATCTCTCCTGTAGAACAAATTATTCGGATTCGGACTGGGGAAAAGAACTTGGAGGCAATCTAAGATACTGGGGCATTGGGCATTGGGCATTGGTAATTGGTCATTGGTCGTTGGTAACTAATCATTGCCAATGAAAAACCTCTTTCCTGTTTAGTTTTGATACCTAAGGGTCAATATCCAATGCCACAGTTACCCCCTGTTTTGGCTTTTTTCTTCATTATCGGGTGACAAGGTTCGCCATTTGTGGTAAAAGAGCTTGGAAGGCTCGACCGCGGTGAGAGTGCGATCGCTTGATATCCGGTGTCATTTCGGCAAAAGTCTGTTGCTGTGCGGGTACGTAGAAAATGGGATCATATCCGAAACCTCCTGTACCGCGAGGAGTGTGCAGGATTTCGCCTCGGCAAATTCCTTCTACTTGCAAGGCAATTGTACCGTCGGGACGGGCGATCGCGATCGCGCAGACAAATTGTGCTTCCCGATTTTGTTCGCTTCCCAATTCTTTGAGAAGTCGAGATATCCTGTCAGCATCGGTTTTCCCGTAGCGCGCGGAATAAATCCCGGGTTGACCGTCGAGTGCATCTACCATTAAACCAGAATCATCGGCGATCGACCATTTGCCCGTTGCTTTTGCGACTTCAGACGCCTTCAAGCAAGCATTAGCAATAAAAGTTTCGCCTGTTTCCTCGATTTCCAACTCTTCCGGTTTGAGCTGCAATTCCCATCCCAAATCCTGAAGATAAACTTGCATTTCCTTGAGTTTACCCGGATTGCCCGTAGCTACAACTAGCAATTTGCGATCGGTCATTATTTCTCTTAAAACTTACGGCTCCATATTAACAAAAGATTGGGAAAATGGTTGCAACAAAATTCCCAAAATCTTATCAACCTCTTTAATATAGTATTCTGTCGGATCGATATAGAGAGTAGTTTCCTGTAAAATCAAAAACTTCCAGTTAGTGCCAGTCGTCACTGAACCGTAAATGCGATCGACCTCAGTACCTTGATTTTGATTGAAGCATTGAGCCGCCACCATTGCCGCCGCGCATTGTCCCAAACCGCCAATGATATCTTCCTTTTTTGCCTCAAAAATTGTTATAACCGGAGCACTGATGAACAATTGTTCTGAAGAACCGCTAATAATATAATCGCAAAATCCTTGCAAGCCTCTTTCTGGATCGACAGTAAAATCCTTACCGGAAAAAAGAGAAACTCGTTTGTTTAACAATCGCCGAACTTCTGCTAAAATCGGGGCTATCAAAAATTATGAGCGAGCTTTTTCTGTGGAAATAAAAGGTGCTACTGGTACATAATCAATCAGGATTGTTGTTAAAATTTCCGATGGCGAAACGGGTTTTGTATTAACAAATAAGTTGCGACTTTCCTCTAAGGTTAATCCCAAATCTTTTTTGACTCTCGCAAGGCTGAAATCGCTGTATGCCATTTGCTTTTATCCTAAAATTCACCTGATATAGCAATAGTATTTCATTGGTGAGTCAGAGTTTTTTTACGAACCGCGAAGACGCGAAGGAAGAGAAGAGAAAGAGTTCACAATTGATGGGAGGATTGCTAGGGCAATACGATTTTATTTGTGAAGAAGATTTTTTTACCGCAGAGAACGCAGAGGACCCTGAGAAAGAGAGATTTGAGATCAATTTATCCGCGTTTGTCTGCGTTTATCTGCGGCTGAAAACTGCAATTAATTATGCGCCCAAGCTTTCGCCCAGTTTAAGTTTTGCATCACCTCTTTCAAAGTCGCAGCTTCCGAATATAACCTCAACACCGGTTCAGTACCGCTAAACCGAATTAACAGCCAACTTCCGTCAGCCAAACGGAATTTATATCCGTCAACTTTGTTGCAATCTACAACTGCTTTGCCGGCGATTTCTGTTAAAGGTTGATTTTCCAACAGCGACAGCAAACGCGACCTTTCTTCCATGTTTGCTAGGTGCAAGTCGATTCTGTCATAAGCTGAAGTAAAGCTTGTTTCTTGTTGCAGTCGGCTGTAAATTTCGCTTAAGTCTTCCCCGGATTTGACAACCGCTTCTAATAAGTACAGCGCTGACAGCAAAGCATCTCGTTCGGGAATGTGTGTACCGTAGCCAATTCCTCCTGATTCTTCGCCGCCGACTAAGACTTGGGTGGTTAACATTCGATCGGCTATATACTTGTAACCGATCGGCGTTTCAAATAATGGCAAGTCGTACAGCTTGGCAATCTTGGGAATTATGTCTGAACCGCTGACTGTTTTGATGACTTCCCCGGTCAAGCCGCGCCGTTTTGCTAAATGTTCTATTAATATGGGAACTAGGATTTGTGAACTGAGAAAGTTGCCGCTAGAGTCAACGGCTGCAATTCGATCGCTATCTCCGTCAAATACAAATCCGATCGACAAACCAGAACTTTTTCGCTGGTGAGTACGCATAACCCGAAATAACTGCGACAGGTAGCGCGGCAAAGGTTCCGGTGCACCGCCGCCGAACAGCGGATCTCGATCGCTATTGACTTCATGTACCGGAACTTCTAAAATTTGAGCTAATCCTCCCGCGGCGGCACCGTGCATTACATCTACAAATACTGTAATTTTGCCGCTGGCGATCGCTTCTTTAATCGCCTCAATATCTACCGTTTCCCGCAAGGTTTTGCAGTAAGCTGGCCAAGGATTGAAATTCTCCAATTTGCCGGGAGTTGCTGAAAGTGCCGCCGGACTTTCGAGTTTTGCTTCTATCTGTTGAGTAACTTCCGGCGAAACTGAACCGCCAAATCCGCCCTTGACTTTTAACCCTAAATATGCACCCGGATTGTGGCTGGCTGTCAGAACGATCGCACCCAAAGCATTTAATTGTTTGGCAGCTAAACTGAAAGCTGGAGTAGGGGCGTAGGATTCGCTAAGGAGCACGTCAAATCCTGCGTTTTGGATGGCAATAGCCGCTGTTTTGGCAAATTCTTCAGCCAGAAATCGGCGGTCGTGACCGACAATTACGGTACCGCTGCTGCCATCGCTGCTGCTGGTTTGTGCGAGAACTTGGGCCGCTAGGGGAGCTACTAACGCCACGCGATCGAATGTAAAATCGTCAGCAATGATGCCGCGCCAGCCATCTGTACCGAATTTAATAGGATTCATTAGTCACAAGTCATGAGTCACCCGTCTATTTTATGGGTTTATTAGTCGATCGTCATCTGATTTTAGATTTTAGATTTTAGATTTTAGATTAGGGAATTGCTTCCAAAGCCTTTACTCTGGCTATTGATCGAAAGCATCCAGGATACAAGCCCCCGGATTCATCCGTGGGGTCAATGTTTCAATCTAAAATCTAAAATCTAAAATCTAAAATCGATTGACTGTTAACTGCTGACTGTTGGCTGTCATTAGACTTGCTTGATAGATTATGTTGGTTTCGTCTCTCAACCCAACCTACTAATTACTGTTAACTGCCAAATACCAACTGCCAACTGTCAACTGTCAACTGACTAAAAGAATGCCGGTTGGTGGCGGATCAAATTCAGGAATTCTTCACGAGTTTTCTGTTCCTCTTGAAACACGCCCAACATGGCACTCGTAACCGTCCAAGAACCGGGTTTTTGTACACCCCGCATCGTCATGCACATATGGCTGGCTTCCATTACTACAGCTACTCCCTGCGGTTCCAATATTGTCTGAACTGCTTCGGCAACTTGACGAGTCAAACGTTCTTGCACCTGCAACCGACGGCTGTACATCTCGACAATTCTGGCTAATTTGCTCAGTCCCACTACTTTTTGGTTGGGAATGTAAGCGACGTGAACTCGACCCATAAACGGCAGCATATGGTGTTCGCACATACTGAATACGCTGATGTCTCGCACCAGTACCATTTCGTTGTGACCTTCGTCAAAGATAGCGCCGTTGAGGAGTTCTTCGAGGGATTGAGTGTAGCCGCTGGTGAGAAACCGCATTGCTTCTGCTACCCGCTTCGGGGTTTTGAGCAATCCTTCGCGTTCGGGGTCTTCTCCTACTCCCAGCAGCAGGGTGCGAACGGCCTCCATCATTTCTTCCTGGCCTACTTCTGAGGGTACGGGTATATTGGATTCTTGGCCGTGCGAGGAATTGCGATCGGGTCGAGTGGGGATGCGCGGGGAGTTGTTCTCTGCGGTTTGTAACAGTTTCATGCTGTCAGTCGAGATTGAGTTCGAGCCATTGGAATCGGCGGAAGATGCAATTGTCATAACAAGTTGGTGTGAGGGTGAATCGATTTTCGATTTTCGATTGGGGGATATAGCTAGAGATTCAAAGATTGTTGAATTCGAGAAAAATCCAGCAGTCTAAAATCTCAAGTTCACAAAACTCCTGCGTTGGACATGAGCGTGATTTCTTCAATTACTGCACTTGCTGGCAACTGAACCGCGTGCAGAATTGATTGGGCGACGATTTCTGGGGTTAACATGGCGGTGCGATCAAAGTCGGCGTCCACGGTGTCTGTGTCCCACATGGGAGTATTGACAGAACCCGGACAGATTGCTGTTACGCGAATTCCATGAGCCCGTTCTTCGGCGGCTAAGGTTTTAGACAAAGCCATGAGACCGAATTTACTGACGCAGTAGGCTCCCCAGTTGGGGAAGGTTTGGTTGCCGGCGATCGAGGAAACGTTGATGATGATTCCCGATCCGCGATCGCGCATGGAGGGCAAAACTCCTAAAATGCACTGCCAAACGCTAGTTAGATTGAGGTCTAGAACGCTCTGCCAGTCGGCTAGCGGCGTTTCCGTTAAGGAGCCGGTGTAGCCCATGCCAGCGCTGTTGACCAGGATATCTACCGAACCCAATTGAGCTGCGATCGCGCTGATGCTGCTTTGCACTTGCTCAATTTTTGCCAAGTCTAAGGGATAAGCTTCTGCTTTCACTCCGACTTCTCGGGCTGCTGCGGCAACGGCTTCTAAGTTTTCTGACTCTCGGCTAACTAAGGCCAGATTTATGCCCTCGGCGGCGAACGCTAGAGCCGTCGCTTTGCCAATACCGCTGCTGGCTCCGGTTATCAGAGCCTGCTTTGTTGTTGGATGGTTCATTCAGTGTCCTAATACTTTCGCTCGGCAACTCCCTACAGCGTTGCAGCCTTCTTCGGCAAATTAGACAACTGTCTGCTGCGGGTGATAACAGTTAATTATGAGATGAACATTAAGAACTGTTAAGCCGTGTCACCTGAGAAATTATAACACTGCTGACTGATTCGCAGAATAGTGAGCTGTGAGTTATGAGTTTAAAGTAAGAGATTTTTACACTCATAACTCATAGCTCTGAATCGATCGGCTTAAGCCGCAATTTCATTGAATACACCGATGTGGCGAAACTTTTGATACCGGATCTCGCGTCGCTGCTGACCCGTAAGCTGTGTTAGTTCTGCTAAGTTTTCCAACAAAGCTTGTTTGAGTATGGACGCAGCTTTGAGGGGATTCGAGTGAGCGCCGCCGATCGGTTCTGGCACTATTTGATCTAGAACGCCGAGGTTTTTCAAATCCCAGGAGGTGATTTTGAGAGCTTCTGCAGCCAAGTTAGCTTTCCCAGAGTCTTTCCAGAGAATGGCCGCGCAAGCTTCTGGCGTGGCGACGGTGTAGACGGAATGTTCCAGCATCAACAGCCGCTCGCCGACACCGATACCCAAAGCGCCGCCGGAACCGCCTTCGCCGATAACGGTGCAAATAATGGGAACGTCGAGGCGAAACATTTCTCGGAGGTTACAGGCGATCGCCTCTCCCTGTCCGAGCTGTTCTGCTTCTAAGCCCGCCCAAGCACCCGGAGTGTCGATAAAGGTGAAAATTGGCATTCCGAAGCGATCGGCGTGTTCCATCAACCGTAAGGCTTTGCGGTAGCCGCCGGGAGCAGCCATGCCGAAGTTGCGGGCGATATTGTCTTTAGTGTCGCGCCCTTTTTGATGGCCGATGATGACTGTGGGACGCCCGTCTATGCGGGCAATTCCACCGACGAGGGCAGGGTCGTCTCCCCCGCGCCGATCGCCGTGAAGCTCGATCCACTCGTCGCTAATTGCCTGAATGTAATCGAGGGTGCTGGGGCGGCGCGGGTGACGGGCGAGTTGCAGCCGCTGCATGGGGGACAAGCTGCTGAAGATTTCTTGTCGCAGTTGGGCCGAGCGAGCTTCGAGTTTGCGAATTTCGTCGGTGACATCGACGCTGTTTTCTTCGGCGAGTTCGCGAATCTGGTGAATTCGGGTTTCGAGTTCGGCCAGGGGCTTTTCAAAATCTAAGAGTAAGGGTTTACGGTCTGGGTTTGGCACGCGGATAATTTCTATAAGGTTTTGTCAGGTTTTGTCGATCGACTATTTCCAGATCCTACCCTGTCAGGGGATGCTGAAAAAGAGGGGAAATTTGGAAGTTGTAAATTTTGAATTATGCTTGGCTTACTAAGCTTCTTGAAAACCCGAGGCTTGAGCCTCGTTTTTTGCTACACTATTTTTGCTTGCTTCTGATTTTTATGCCCCTATTTCCAAGCGTCCCTGGGTTCCCCACCGCCATAAAAGACCTAACCCTGCTGAACTGTTCCTAAGTCCAAAAAGCGACACCAGCGCGATCGCACTCACCCATTGGGAAGCTTTAACAGCCCTGTCTATATTATCTGTTGTCGCTAAAATTAAAATATCAGAAGAATTAAAGAGAAACTTTTGTCACCAATCACATCTGCTTGTTCCGAACTACAAACTACTTTTCTTCGGCTCGTGCGATCGGAGATAATGTTAATAGTTAATAGTTAACGCTTAACTGTATAAAAAAAGTTACTGGTTATTATCAGAAAAACTTTCCTCAATAACCAATAACTACACCAAATCACATCAAAATGACATTAAAGGTCTGAAACCGTGCTTGACAGAAATATGACCGATTTGCTCCATCTTTTCCACTGTAATTTGATTCCGTCCCCAAGAAAAATTGGTATACATTTTTTCAAATTCCAGCAGCATTGATTCAGCAAAACAGGCAAACAACTGTCGGCCCGGTACATCCATATTGACAATCTTCATAATTTTCCACTCAATATCGAGGGAATGCTCCACAATGCCGCCATTGAGTACGTAAATTTCTGGATGCTGAACCTGAGTTGCCAGATTTTTCGGATAGCCACCGTCAATCAATAAACATGGTTGCTTCAATGTCTTAGGGTCAATTTCTACTCCCTTCGGCATACTGGCTACCCACACTACAATATCCGCTTGGGGGAGGGCTTCTTCCAAGTCCATAATTTTGCCTCGCCCCAATTCCGATTGCAAATCTTGTAATCGTTCTTTGTCGCGGGCAATGAGCAACAATTCTGCTACATTTGTTTTAACATTGAGCCAGCGACACACAGCACTGCCAATATCGCCAGTAGCACCACAAACGGCTACCGTGGCTTTTGAAAGTTCAATCCCCAATTTAGGGGCTGCTTCTTCTACTTGGCGGCAGAGGATGTAAGCCGTGTGAGTGTTACCAGTGGTGAAGCGTTCAAACTCCAACTTGAGATTGCGAATTTGCTTAATTTGCTGCAAGTTGAAAGTCTCAAAAATGATCGAAGAAAAGCCGCCTAAAGCAGTGATGTTAATCCCGTTTTTTTGAGCGTGTGCCATCGCATTAAGGATTTTACGAGTGGCTGCTTTAATCCGGCGAGTGGCTAGCATTTCGGGCAGAAAACAGGACTCGACATAGCGCCCTTCTATTTTTTGTCCAGTGATGCTTGTTACCGTGATCTGATCAACTATTTGAGGCGGTGCGCTGCACCAAAAATCGAGACCTTGATCGGCATATTCTGGATAGCCCAGCTCGTTAGCTACTGATTGGGCGTGTTCTAAGCTGGTTAAGTGACCGATTAGACCAAACATTAAGTTGTCAAATGAAGGAAGATGGAAGATGGAAGATGGAAGATGGAAGATGGGAAGATTAAAAATGTATATTTTAAAATGAGGTATCCCATTTTTAATTTTTAATTTTTAATTTTTTTCCCATTCCTTATTTCCGAATTAACTAGGCTGCTAGGCCTTGTGCTGACATCCGCATGATATCGCGGTTGTTAAAGCCAATGTTACCTAGGGCTTCGCCGTAGGCAATCATAAAGTCTTCGATTAAAGCGTCTTTTTCCATTCCCAAGACGCGGGCATCGTCTGCGACAGCGTTTAGCAGCTTCCAGATGATGGGCAGGTTTTGGCGGTTGGCAGCTTCGAGTTCGGCCTTGGATTCCTCAAAGTGAGCTTGCAGCCAGACTTCCCCAAAGTTGAGGTGGCTGTATTCTTCTTTGACGACGCCTTCGGTGATTTTGCGAGCAAAGTCATCGGCGACGGGGATGTAGATGTTGTAAGCTGCGATCGCAAAACACTCGATAATTAGCGATTGAATCAACAAGCAAGTTACAATCTGACCTTGGGCCGCGGCCGTCTGGAAGTTTTTGTGCAGTTCCGAAAAGAACTGCTTGGCAAATGCCATGTCCGGCGTGACTTTAAGATTCCGGCCACAAGCTTGGAAGCCTTTCATGTGGCGGTTCTCCATCTTGGACAAGCCAACTAACTCTGCTTTTTTGTCAGCCAACAGTTCGGCCAGTGTCAGGTAATTGTCGTGAGCTTCTTGTTCGCCTTCAATCACAATGGCGTTGATGCGGCTGTAAGCATCTTTGTAAGTTTCGGTTTGAAAGTCAATTGTTGGGCTGGCCTCAAGCTGGGGCATAGATATGTAGTCTCCTCATATAAGCTTGTGGGATGTTTGGAAACCCCTTTAAAATTGGGGGTCAGTGACAGTACACTTTACCTATTTTGAACGCACCCCATCTAAATCAAAGATTATAGCTGAGGATTCTTTCGACAAAGAACTTTTCTTTGACGTTCTGGGAAAAACTGGCGTCCTCAGCGTGTTTTCCGGACTTTTGCCGTCGAACACTCCAGAAAGACTATCGCTAGAATGCTATCTATTTACTAATTACTTGAATTAGTCGTTAGTCGATCTTTTGCCCAGAAATAGATGATAGAAATACGGTCTATGTCTCCCCCTTTAAGGGTTTTATAGTACCAACTCTATCTATAACATTATATCCTAATCACAACTTCCTCCCTAGGTACTCCTTCTTTCCCTCTACGACTATTATGTTGTTGTATGGGAATCTGGGAGGCGATCGGGTTAAAGAACCTCACAGGCTTATTATTTTAGGTTAATTCACAAATTTATGGGTAAATCCTTTGACAGGTCTCAAGCGCTGGAACTGCTGAGTTTTATTTTGTTGCTGGCGGGTGCTGCGCTGGTGCTGCTGCCACTGGCTGCTGTATTTTTGGTTTCTTTATCACCATCGGGTGTGGGTGTCAAGGCCACAGGCCTGACTTTTGCGAACTATCAGGAGGCTTGGCGACGGGGCAATTTTTTGTTGGCATTCCTTAATTCTACTCTAGTGGCGCTCGCAGTGACGGGTTTTCAGGTTGTGACTTCTGCTTTGGCCGGTTATGCTTTGGCCAGGCTGAAGTTTCGGGGGCGACAGGCGATTGTGTTGGGGGTTTTGGCGACGCTGGTAATTCCGTTTCAGCTTTTGGTGATTCCGATTTTCTTGGTTTTGAAGTGGGGTCATCTGCTGAATACTTACGGGGCGCTGATTTTGCCTACGGCGGCTAACGGTTTTGGGATTTTTTTGCTGCGCCAGTATTTTATGACTGTTCCGGTGGAGTTGGAGGAGGCGGCAATGCTGGATGGGGCTAACCGCTGGCAGGTTTTGTGGCAGGTGATGTTACCTTTGGCCCGCCCTGCTTTGGTCACGCTGTTTTTGTTTACCTTTATCGGAGAGTGGAATGATTTGTTTAAGCCGCTGGTGTTTACGACGCGACCGGAGTTGCGGACTGTGCAGTTGGTTCTGGCTGAGTTTCAGGAACAGTTTACTAGCAGTTGGCAGTTGTTGATGGCGGCGGTGGTAATTGGCACAGTGCCGGTGGTGTTGTTGTTTTTAGCCGGTCAGCGGCAGTTTATTCGGGGGATTGCGGCGACGGGGATTAAGAATTGAGTTGGAGATGCTTGGCAATTAAGTTTGTAGTCATTTGTGGAACCATTCTCAAGAACAGGCCCGAAAGCCTGTTCTTGAGAATGGTGCCAGATGTTAGTTTGTAGTCACTCGGCGATTGAACTCGCTACTATACAAACGAAGTCCACTTTCAGCGGACTAACAGATAAAGGGGATATCAAAGCTGTATTATGTGAATCTATGCAAAAACTCGGTTTATTTTTATTGATCGTATCTTTTCTACCGTGGTTGGCAGTCTTTTTTGTTGTGCCATTCCTGCCGCTGGACATTACCCAAAAAACTACTTTATCTGTCGTTCTGGCTGTTGGGGCGGAAGTGTGTTTTTGGATTAGCGTAGTGCTGTTGGGGAAAGAAGTAGTTACCAAATATCGGCGTTATTTGCATCCCCAATTTCTTTGGAAAAAACTCAAAAATTTTAAACGCAGGTGAACAGGGTTAGACGCAGATAATGAGCCTGGATGTTGGCGCTTATCTGCGGTCAAGGTTGAGCTATTCGCTAAAAATTTGCAAGCGAATAGAGCGTTCTCCGTCTCCAAAATCCACTTCAATCTTTTCTCCCGAAAGACTGTCCAAGCATCCCAAAAGCAGCCGCAAATTGGGTGTGCTTGCTCCTGTATCCACGTACAATCTATCTGCCAAACTGCCTAAACGCTTCCAAATAGTGTAGAGTTTGACTACTGTTTGTTCTAGCTGTGCGGCTTGTTTTACAACGTCGGCGGTGGTTCCCAAACAGCCTACTCGCAAAGATTCTTCTAAGGCCATTTCCATGTCTAAGTGAGACTGATTGAGAGCTTGCACTTGGGCAGCGGCGTCGAGATATTTTGATAAGTTCTTGGCGTCGGAAGTTAGCTGCTTGACAGTATCTACGTCTGGATTTTCTGCTACTTCTTTTTGAATTTCGCTTTGGTGAGATGGAGAGAGTTTCTCCATTTCTTTGACTAAAGGAGCGAGGTAGCGGGAAGGTAGAGAACCGGTAGATGCTTTTTCTTTGACTTCTTCTGGCAATAAATCTGAGTTCATTGCCATCCATTCGTCGGATAGTTGTTTGACTTCGCGGCGGGTGATGCGATCGCCACTTGCTGCTGCATCTGTTACCATTTGCTGGACTTCGGGAGATGCTTTGGCGGTTTCTACAAAGGCTCTTTTGCTGAAGTTTCTAATGGAATTTGGGTCTAAATCTCCTTGCTGGATCAGAGTGTCGGCACTATTAGCTAATTCTATCAAAGAATAGGCTTGACTTTTGCCAATTTCTCTTTCTTTGAGCCAGTTCAAAAACCCTGTGCCTCGTCCTTCGCCACCTTTTTTTTCTCTGTCTCGGACTGTTCGGAGAATGCGTCCCCGCCAAATGTCGGTTTGCAAGTCGAAGCGATCGCACACTTTCCAGGCATTGTCAACCTGATTTTCAAAATCAAATTCTGGTATTTGTTCGTCTTCGGGGTCTGGCAATTGGAAATTGATATCGGTAAAGCCGTTGAGGGCTTCTGCAAGTTCTGCGGGATTTAGGGGGACTTCAGCCATTAGGAAAAATTTGTGTAGTGCAACAGCCGGTTTAATTGGTAACTTGCACGGGTTGACAGTTGAGACGCTATATGTAGCGGTAAGGTAGGCAAGATTTACCTACTAATAGAGTTTTTGTGCAAGTCATATCATTATTGCACGATGAGGTGCGATCAGCGAAAAGATACCCAAAATCACTCCGGGCACGCCCCTGATGGGACTTGAGGGGAGTGCTAGCTGTGCGGGGATTGAATTAAAGTGAATTAGGAAATTAAAGGAACTAATAAAATGCTGGAAATTACCAAAAGTTACGAGCGCTCTATTCCTTTCTTAGCCTAGAATTGAGAAAATAAGCTAAACGAAAAGTGCCATGTCAGAACAAGACATCGCTAATATTATTGCGATCGAACCAGGTAAGCGAGGTGGGAAACCTTGTATTCGAGGTATGAAAATTACGGTTTATGATATGTTGGAATATCTCGCTTCAGGGATGATTTATGAAGAAATCCTAGATGATTTTCCCTATCTTACTCAAGAGGATATTTGGGCTTGTTTGAGTTTTTCTTAAATAGTTATCATCTTAGGTTCTGTAATCGCTAATAATGATTGTATACTAAGAGCGTAAGGCTCGCGAGCTAGAAGCTCGAAGTGTAGTCGTCATTAATTGACCGGACATAATATTACCTCCCTGCGTGAAATCATGCCCAAAGACTTCTCCGGTAAAAATCTCCGAGGCCGCAACTTCAAAGGTCAAAACCTCACAGGTGCAAAATTCATCGGTGCAGACATCCGAGGCGCAAACTTCACCAATGCCATCCTCAGAGAAGCTGATTTCACCCGTGCCAAAGCTGGACTGCAACGCCGCTGGACAATTTTTCTAGTAACGATATCGCTATTTCTATCGGTAATATCGGGATTGATGTCAGCTCGTGCTACTTTGTGGATAGCAGATTTTTTCACTCCAGATATGATCAAACAGTACACCATTCGTCCCGGTGTAATTGTCTTGATAGTTTTGGCCATCTTCTTTATAGCTACTATCCGCCGAGGTCTAGGGGCCGCGACAGACGCAGGGGCAGGGGCAGTGGCAGTGGCAGTGGCAGGGGCAGGGACAGTGGCAGTGGTAGTGACAGCGGCAGGTGCAGGGGCATTGGCAGCGCAAGGTGCAGTGGCAGTGGCAGGGACAGTGCAAGCGGCAGCGGCAGCGGCAGTGGCAGTGGCAGCGGCAGGGGCGGTGACAGGGGTAGGCGCAGGGGCAGCGGCGGTGGCACTGCTAGTGGCATCGGCAGTGGCAGCGGCAGTGGGAGTGGGAGTGCCAGGGGCAGCGGCAGCGACAGGGGCAATGGCAGGACTAGGTATTTACGTTGCTTGGCGTGCCCTGGCTGGGGATGAGAAACACGCCTTGATTCGGACTGTTGCCATTGCCTTTGCCGCTACGGGTGGCACTAGCTTTCGCAATGCCGATTTAACTGATGCCAATTTCACTGAGGCAACCCTCAAAAGTACAGATTTTAGAACAGCCAATCTCACTCGCACTTGCTTCCACAAAACAGAAAAGCTCGATCGCGCGCGAGTCGGTAATTCGATATTAGCTGATACCCACGTCCGACAATTACTCATCACTCGCGATGGCTACAACAAATCCTATGTTGGTACGGATTTCCAAGGAGCAAACCTGACAGGCGTTGATCTCAACAAGGCTAATCTCAAGCAGGCTAATGTCAGCGAAGCAACTTTGCATCAAGCTAATTTGGAATTCGCAAACCTGACTGAAACTCAAGCCTTAGCAACAGATTTTACAGAAGCTTATTTTACAGGTGCTTGTTTGGAAGCTTGGAACATTGACGCTACTACAAAGCTCGATCGCGTTGACTGTCGGTTTGTTTTTCTTCTAGAATATCCCAAACCGGGAACTGACGATCGCGATCGCCGTCCTCACCACATCACTAAATGTTTTGAACCGGGGGATTTCGAGAAACTCTATAAAAAGATTATGGAAACCGTGCAAATCCTCCTCAAAGATGGGATTAACCCCGAAGCTTTTGTGGCCGCTTTTCAGAAGTTAATGCGGGAATTTCCAGAGATTACACCGGATTCAATTCAAGCAATTGAGAAAAAAGGAGATGATATTTTAATGACTTTAAATGTTCTTGAAGGAACTGATAAAGGAAAATTGGAGCAAAGTTGGGACGAAGGTTATCAAGCAGGACTGCCAGCTCAAAGTCAAGCCGAAAAATTAAGATCTCAAGCTAGAGAAATAGAAATTCACGATCAGAACCGTTTGGATATGAAGGAAATATTATTGTTCATGATCGAACGTTTTAATGTTAAAATTATTAATGAAGTTAATTCTACATCAGAGAGTAAAGCTATGAACCCAACCAACAGCAACAACATCACTGCTAGAGATATTAATCAATCTACTTTGAATAGCGATATCAGCGGTACAGTTACCAACTCGATTAATCAGCTACCAGCTTCTCCTCCAAGTGACAAGCCGGGAATCAAAGAATTGTTAACCCAGTTACAAGCAGCGATCGAGGCGGAAACTAATTTATCTAAGGAGGATGAAGCTGAAGCGTTGGAACAGGTAAAAGCCTTGGCCGAAGTAGGGAAAAATCCCCAAGAAAGCACAATGCAAAAGGCCGGGAAAACGGCAATGAAGATTCTGAAAGGGACTATTGCTGGTTTACCTAGTGCGGCGACATTGGTGGAAGCTGGCAGTAAATTGTTGCCCGCGATCGCCAATCTCTTATTTTTACCCTGAAATCCAATATCAACGCCCAGTAAGTAATTGTATTTTTAGGGCGGGCGAGACGCCCACCCCACGATGATTCTTCGCTTCACTCAGAATGACAGCGCAGCTTACCGTCCAGATTTTCTCCGCGGTGTACCGTTAGCCCGCGAACGACGGATCAGCACGCTCATCACCTGCTTCGGATTGGCTGCACGTTGTACGGGGCTCCAATCGCCGACTTCGGCAAATCCCAGCCGATACAAAGTGAGTATGGTTTCCCGGACACCTTTGGGCGAACCGACAACCGTTAACAGCACCACTTCCTGTTCGCATACTGCTGAGTCGTCATTTGGGCGATCGGACTTGTTGTCGTCAGGCACGAATTCCTGTGACATATTATGTTCTCCTGGTTTTGGGTTTTCTAGAAAAACCCAAAAACCCAGCCGCCCCGCATTTCAACACATAGCAGGGCGGCTACAGAGGATGTTAAGATACTCCGTTAGCCTCCAGACTGCTTGTACCAGTTTGGCGGTTAGCTGTCCATTGCTGTTGGTAGCAGCTTTGGGCAGTGCAACTAGATTTTTGGGCGACGCGGGCTGCCTCCTCTACAAGCAAGCAACCTCTCACTTCAAAGCGTAGCCGCAGATGGGGGCCGCCGTCAATCCATTTTGGATTTTGGATTTTGGATTTTAGATTGAAGAATTGATCCCCGGACTAATCAGGGACTTTGGGGGTTTTGATGCGGGATTGGCGGGTTTTGGGCGATCGCACCAATGAGACTCACAAAACGATCGCCTTTTCAACTTACCAACTACAACGGCGATACTTTATCGCGTTCAATCTCCTCGTGGTGAGTTGTTTTCCCGTTCAAAATTGTGCCATCCTCGGGCGGATTTTGCGGGCGATCGCGCTTCTTAAAGCGATCGCGAGCCGACACAATCACCACATACAGAACCGGCACCATAAACAAACTCAAGACAGTAGAAACCACCATCCCCCCTGCGATCGCATTCCCTAGCGATCGACGACTCGCCGCCCCCGCCCCTTCCGGGTTAACCAAAGGAGCAATACCCAAAATGAAAGCTAGAGAAGTCATCAAAATCGGTCGTAAACGCTCTTGAGCAGCTTCAACTGCTGCCTTCGCAATTGGATATCCCCGCTCCCGCAACTGGTTCGCAAACTCCACGATTAAAATCGCATTTTTACTCGCCAATCCAATCAACATCACCAAACCAATCTGGCAATAAACATCATTCGCCAAACCCCGCAACGACTGAGCTAAAAGTGCACCCAAAAGCGCCAGAGGAACAGCCAGCAAAATAATGAAAGGATCGACATAATTTTCGTACTGAGCCGCCAAAACCAAAAACACAAAAATCAGCCCCAAACCGAAAATAATCGGTGCTTGACCCCCAGACTCAATTTCTTCTAAAGAACTCCCCGACCATTCATAGCCAAAACCCGAGGGCAACACTTGAGCCGACACCTTTTCCATCGATTTTAGAGCCTGTCCAGAACTCGATCCCGGAGCCGGAGTGCCAGTAATTTCAATTGACCTATATAAATTGTAGTGGTTAACAGTTTGCGCCCCCACCACCGGAGTAATCTTGACCAAATTGCTCAAAGAAACCATTTCATTCTTTCCCGAACGCACATACAATTTCCCAATATCTTCAGGGTTATCACGAAACTGTTTATCCGCCTGAACATACACGCGGTAATTGCGCTGCTGGAGGTTAAAATCATTCACATACTGAGCACCCAGAGCCGTTTGTAACGTACTGAAAACATCATTAATCGGAATATCTAGAGCCTTAGCTCGATTGCGGTCAACCTCCACAATTAACTGAGGCGTATTCGCAGCAAACGTACTAAATACTGCTTGCAATCCCGGTGTCTGATTTGCCTGCTTCAAAATCCCGCCCATAGTCTGGACTAAGCCATCTAAACCGCTGTTACCTTTGCGGTCTTGCAATTGAAATTGGAAACCCCCAAATTGACCTAAACCTTGAATAGCCGGCGGATTCACAGGAAAAATTCTAGCTTCTGGAATTGCGAAAAACTTACCCCGCAACTTACCAATAATCGCTTGTACAGTTTGATCTTCTCCGTGACGTTCATCCCAGGCTTTCAGTGTAGTAAATATAATGCCTTGATTAGAAGTGCTACCGCTAAAACCAAATCCACCCACTGAAAAAGTCCCGACAACTTCAGGAAGTTTGAGGATTTCTGCTTCTACTTGATCCATTACTTTCTGAGTGTATTGCAGCGAAACACCTTGGGGCCCTTGAATAATTGTCATAAAATAGCCCTGGTCTTCTTCCGGGATAAACGCTGTGGGTACTGACAAATAAAGCCAAGCCGTTACTCCCAGAGAACCGATGAACACGAGGGTGACAATAGTCTTAATCCCTGTGAGAAATATTAAGGATTTCCCATATTGCCGCTGTACCCAATTGAGAACTCCATTAAAACGGTCAAAAACCCAACCTAGCGGGCCCCCAAACTTCGGCCCTCGACGCAGTAATATAGCTGAAAGTGAGGGGGTGAGAGTAATAGCAATAAAGGTAGAAAGCAGAACTGAAAAAGCAATTGTTAGCGCAAATTGTTTATAAAGCGCTCCTGTAGTTCCGGGGAAAAATGCCACTGGCACGAACACTGCCATCAACACTAAAGAAGTCGCAATTACAGCGCTAAAAAGCTCCCGCATTGACTCAAAAGCCGCTTCGCGGGCATTCATCCCTTGGCGGATCAGGCGGTCAATATTTTCTACTACAATGATAGCGTCATCAACCACTAATCCCGTCGCTAATGTCAGACCAAACAGAGATAAACTGTTAATCGTAAATCCGAAAACTTTGATAAAGGCAAACGTCCCAATCAAAGAAACTGGAATTGCGATGATAGGAATAATAGTTGTGCGCCAGTCTTGCAAGAAAACAAAAATAACTATCACCACTAGCAAGACTGCTTCAAATAATGTCTTGACTACTTCTGCCATCGACTCTTCTACAAACAAAGTCGTGTCCAGCGCTACTCTATGTTGCAACCCCGGAGGGAAAGCAACAGCTAGTTTTTCCATTTCTGTTTTGACGGCATGGGCAACATTCAAAGCATTACTTCCAGGCAGTTGGTAAATCCCTAAACCTACTGCATCATTGCCTCGAAATCGCAGAAATGAGCTGTAATTCTCTGCCCCTAGTTCTGCTCTACCTACATCTTTTAATTTAACTAACGTTCCATTGGTCTCTGTTTTGAGGACGATTTCTTCAAATTCTGCTGGTTCTTTGAGGCGACTTTCAGCACGCAAGTCAATTTGATACATTTGTCCCTGGGGAGCAGGTTCTTGACCAATTCTCCCAGCACCCACTTGCAAGTTTTGTTCGTTGAGAGCCCTCGTTACATCTTGCATTGTGAGACGGCGAGCTGCTAATTTATTGGGATCTATCCATAAACGCATTGCATAGCGTCTTTCCCCAAAAATTCGTACGTCGCCAACACCTTTTACTCGTTTTAAAGCATCTGCTAAATAGAGGTCAGCGTAGTTGCTTAAAAATATCGTGTCGTATTCTTTATTTTCGGTAAATAAACCGATCGCTAATAGGAGACTGGTAGATTGTTTTGTAACTCTAACTCCTGTGCGTTGTACGGCATCTGGTAGTTGTGGCTGAGCAACTGCAACCCGATTTTGAACATCGACGCCGGCAATATCTTTGTTGCGCGAGGAATCAAATGTAGCTGTAATGGTGCTAGTGCCATCGTTACTACTACTGGAAGTTAGATATTTGAGTCCTTCAACGCCATTGATTTGTCTTTCTAGGATGTTCGTAACTGCATTTTCGACAATTTCAGCACTTGCCCCGCTATAGTTAGCTGTGACGTTGATTTGGGTAGGGCTGATGTCGGGGAACCGCTCGATAGGCAGGCTGGGAATACTGATTGCGCCTACCAAGATAATAATTAAGGCGCAGACGCTAGCAAAGACTGGTCGTTTAATAAAGAAATCTGCAAACATTATTTGGGTAATGGGTAGTTGTTAGTTGATAATTCCTAATTCCTAATTAGACTTACGTTAACAATTAAAATTTCCCCTTTTTAAATAGCTGAGCAATCAAGTAGTTTCACATAAGGTATGCTGTTACGCTTGTGCGCTCTTAAGAGGTGAATCAAGAGTGCACAAGCGCAACAACACACTTTATTTTTTGCTTTCTACTGGTAATTTGTTCCCTGCTCCTTTCCCTTCCTCTTGAGCCATAATGGGAACACCGTCTGTCAGGTTAAGGATGCCTGCGGTAACAATTTTTTCCCCGGCTTTCAAACCTTGGATAACTTGGTAATTATTCCCCTCAATGGCTCCCAATTTCACGGACTTTTGTCGCGCTACTAAAGGTGGCATTCCAGGTTTTTGCTGTTCGGGCTTTTGAGCTGTGAATACAAAAGTTTCCCCACCTAAGCGAGTGACTGCTGTTACTGGAACTAAAATTCCGGGGTTCTGTTTCCAGATGACTTTAGCTTTTACAAACTGGAGATTAAGCAGTTCGCCACTGGGGTTGGGAAAGGTGGCTTTAGCTAAAATTGTTTGGGAATTGGCGCTGACGTTGGGGGAGATAAAACTGATTTGACCTTGGGCGATCGCCTTACCTTGAGCGTCGAGCATTTGTACTGGCAGCCCTAAGCGTAATTGAGGCATCTTTTCCAAAGGAATTGATAACCGCAAGTCTAGCAATTGGTTCTCAGTTAGGGTGGCGATCGCATCACCTTTTTTCAAGTAATCACCTACTTTCACTGGTATGTCGCCGATGACTCCCGCGAAGGGAGCGATGACAGCAGTTTCTTGTAGTTGTACTTCAAAGCCGCGCACTTGAGCGGTGGCCTCGGCAACTTGCGCTTCAGCTTGATCGACTTGTTCTTGGCGAGTGCCGTTGGCTAACTGCGCTAATCTGCTCTTGGCTTGTGCGACTTCTGCTTCGGCTTTGGCTATTTCCTCTGGGCGCGAACCGTTTTGCAATTGCCGCAAAGCTTGCCGCTGCTGTTGCAAGGCTGCTGTCCGTCGCTCGATCTCGGCTTGTCTGTTCTTTTGCCGCTGCTGGAAACGCCTTTGAGCTTCTCGGAGGTTGGCTTTGGCGCTGCCTTCTTTTTGGGTGTATTGCTCAAGAGTGTTGGCGGATTCTGCGCCTTCTTTTGCCAATGCCTGATATCTGGCAAGCTGCTGGCTGGCTAATTTTGCTTCGGCTGTGCTTGCTTCTATTTGCGCTCTTGCTTGGGCGATGTCTTCTAAGAGGCTACCTGTTTGGGCGTCGGCGAGGTTGGCTTCAGCTTGGGCGACGCGGGCTTGGGCTTGACCTATTTCTTCGGGCCGAGAGCCCGATCGCAGTTGGGCGAGGTTGGCTTGAGCTTGGGCGACTTGGGCTTGAGCTTGGGCGATTTCTTCGGGCCTGGTTCCTGCTTGCAATTCTGCTAAGTGGGATTGAGCGCGAATCAGGTTGGCTTGGGATTGCCTCAAGTCAGCTTGGGCGCTGTCGCTTTTCATGCGGGCGATGGCTTGTCCTTTGTTTATGAAGTCCCCAGATTTGACAAAAATCTCCGTGACTAGCCCATCGATCTCAGGCTTGATTTCTACCGAACGCTTGGCCTCTAAGCTGCTGACAAATTCCGAGGCATCTTGGACTGAGCTGGTTTGTACGGCTGCGAGCTTGACTGGTATGGCTTTGGGTTGGGCTGCTCCTGCCGTTTGCTGTGGGCGATTATGACTCGATTGCCACGAGTACCAGCCGAAACCTGCTGCGCCTGTGGCGAGCGCGATCGCGGCAATTAGGGGCCAGCGCGATCGTGGTTTAGCAACGGGTTCGGGGCGATCACTGGCAACGGCTGCAAAATCCTGCAGTTGCTCGCTGTCTGCATCGGTTGGGTGCAGTTCGGGTGTGGGAGATTTTTGCTCTTGGGCTTCAACGACGGATTCTGGGGATTTAGAATAACTCATGGGCAGCACCACTTAGATTTTTTTTAACTTCTGACTTACTGAGACTTGGGCGGAATATTTGATTCTCCGGCGTTCCCCTCAAACAGAGGGGGAATAAGGACAAGCGATTTTAAACAGAATGGAATCGGGAAAGTCCCTTTTTAATGGGGTTGGGGTATGTGCAGGGCTTTAGTCTCATCACAGTTAGCCAAGCCAGGGAGTGATTATTTTTAGGAAAGCTTTTTGTTATCTCTCAAAAGTTACGATGGCAGGGAAGATTACGCATCCTTCTTATGACTCAAGTGAGTGGGTGAGTTGGAAGGATTTTTCCTTGGAGTCGGGGGATTCAGCGTAGGTTGGGGAGTCACGCACTCCGGCGATCGCGCTTTTTTCCTTGGCTAGTTGCTCGGTTAACCACTCTATTTCTGACGCCAGCACTGACTTGCAGCGATCGCGAGAGGCGAATTGATAGTCATCGGTTAGTGGATATTCGCTCTTGAGGCTTTCGATGTAGTCTTGACGGGTGTAACAGGCTCGCAAGCGGTGTTCCAACAATTTCATCCGTTCTGCGGGTTCTAAGTCGCCAAAAAAGAAAAACTTGATTTGGAACCGGGAACCACTGTTAACCCAGCTTTCTTGAGGGTGTTCGAGCATTTTTTGCCGCCACAGCTCGCGCCCTTTGGCGGTAATTCCGTAGATTTTGCGCGGACAGCCCGCATCTCCGGCTTCTTCGGCTATTACCGAAATCTCCCCTCGCTCTTCCAAGCGCTTCAGCAGCGGGTAAATCGCTCCGTAGTTGACGCTGATGCAACTGCTCATAAACAGCTCCAGTTTTTGCTTTAGCCGATAGCCGTGCAGGGGTTGCAACTGTAGCAGCCCAAGGGCTGATAATTCAAGCATTTATATCAAATTGATATTATAGTCTGAATTATATAACTATATCTGGCTCAAGGGCGATCGGGTAAATAGCTAGTTTCACAGAAATATAGCGATTACACATTTAATAATATTTGTCAATACCCTTAATATATATTATTTTAGGATCGAGATAGGGCGATGGCTTTGTATTATAGAACACATTTGAGATATAAAAAGAGTGCTGATTTACCTCGATTGCGGTCAGAAGAACGGGAACATCTCACTTGTGACACAAATGAGATGCTGCCTGGTCTTTGATGTGTCCGAAGTGCTTTAATAAACTCTGCTCAACTGGTTTGATTTCTGCCACATATGTCTTCTTGGTAAAAGCAGGTTGAATGTTAAAAGCCTGAGATATTTTAGTATTTTTGGAGAATTTTTTAGAGCGCATACCTGTTTTTTGGTAGCTCATACTCAGAAATTATTTATCAAGTATAATTTATACTAAATTCAAATGTTGTTACCTGCCTCTAATCATCCTCAAACATACTTTTTTAATGACAAATTATCCCATATTAGGTTCTCTTAACCTGACACCGCTAGAGGGATTTATCTTTACCCTAAAACCCAAAATCACTGCCCTCTCAGTGTTCGAAATACCCACCCCAAAAGCATGACGCTCAAGAAAATCACGCCTCCGACAATTAACATCAAACCCAACAGTAATCCCGCCACAAATAGCCAATCGGCTTTTTTCCCAGGTTCAGGGGAACCTAAATGAGCATCTAGCAATTCTATATTTTTGACATTAGCTTTCCAAGCAACATCCAACAAATCTCCTGCCACCGGTACAGTACCAGCAACTGTATCAAATACGATATTAGCTGCCATTTTTACTAAAGTCTCTTGAGGCACTCCCATTTGAGCGGCTTTGAAGACTATGTAACCTGCAAAAATCGATCCGATTAAATCGCCGCCGCCCGGTATAAGTCCCAATATCGGATCGAGTCCGATGCGGTATTTGGTGCCGGGAATGGGAATCGCATTGTCAAGTAAGTGGCTGATTTGGCGCAGACGTCGCAAGGATGCAAGCTGGGATTTGTTGGGAGGATTTGGGGAAGAATTTTGTATAGGGGAACGTGACATTTAATTAGTCTCGATTGCGATATTACTGCTAGTTTATGATATTTGTTGAAGCATATTATAGTTTTGTCTCTATGCCTCAAGCAAGATTTTTAGTAATTTTAGTCGATCGGCTTTGGTTTGTTTTTGAACGAACAGAAACCCGGTTTCTGTTCAAAACCGGGTTTCTTGCTTCTAGCTGGGGGCTTTTAATTTAGCCTGTTATTTGTTGCCTTCTGTGAAGTCGGCGTCAATCACGTCGTCGCCGCCGCCAGTGGGGCCGCCGTCTCCATAGCCACCAGGGCCACCAGGGCCGCCAGGGCCATCAGTTGGGCCGCCTGCTTGCTGGTACAGGTTGCTGCTGACAGCGTAGAATGCTTGCTGCAACTCGGTTGTCAGTGTCTTGATGCGATCGTCATCTTCACTCTCGATCGCGGATCGCAAGTCTTTAAGCAACCCTTCAATCTTAGTTTTGTCATCAGCGGGAACTTTATCGCCCAATTCTGCCAACTGCTTCTCGATTTGATAGGCTTGAGAATCAGCTTGATTTTTGCGATCGATCCTTTCGCGGCGTTCCTTGTCAGCAGAAGCATTCGATTCGGCTTCCCTCACCATGCGCTCGACTTCATTGCTGGGCAAAGTAGAAGCACCAGTAATGCTAATCGATTGCTCCTTGCCAGTACCTTTATCCTTAGCAGCTACATTCAAAATACCGTTAGCATCGATATCGAAAGTAACTTCAATTTGAGGTACGCCACGGGGGGCTGGTGGAACTCCATCTAAGCGGAAGGTTCCCAAATCCTTGTTATCATTCGCCATTTCCCGTTCGCCTTGCAAAACGTGAATTTCCACGTTTGTTTGGCCGTCTACAGCAGTCGAGAAAGTTTCCGACTTCTTGGTAGGAATAGTGGTGTTGCGGGGAATGATTTTGGTCATCACGCCACCCAAGGTTTCGACGCCGAGAGACAGCGGAGTAACGTCGAGCAACAAGATGTCTTTGACTTCGCCGGAGAGTACGCCGGCTTGAATTGCTGCACCGACTGCGACCACTTCGTCCGGGTTTACCGTTTGGTTGGGCTCTTTGCCGAGGATTTTTTTGACCAGTTCTTGCACCGCAGGAATGCGGGTAGAACCACCAACTAAGACGACTTCATTAATTGCAGATTTGTCTAATTTGGCGTCGCGGATCGCATTTTCTACGGGGATGCGGGAGCGATCGATCAAATCTGAACAGAGTTCTTCAAACTTGCCCCGCGTCAAAGTCGTGTCCAAGTGTTTTGGCCCGTCTTGAGTCGCGGTAATAAAGGGCAGGTTGATTTCTGCTTGGGTAACGCTCGAAAGCTCAATCTTGGCTTTTTCGGCGGCTTCCGTCAGGCGTTGCAGTGCTTGTTTGTCTTTGCGAAGGTCAATGCCTTCGGCTCTTTGGAATTCGTTAGCGATGTAATCGACGATTTTTTTGTCGAAGTCGTCACCGCCGAGGTGAGTGTCTCCAGAAGTTGCTAGCACTTCAAATACGCCGTCGCCTACTTCGAGAATAGATACGTCGAAAGTACCGCCACCTAAGTCAAATACGAGGATGGTTTCGTTGCTCTTTTTATCTAATCCGTAAGCTAAAGCTGCTGCTGTAGGTTCGTTAATAATCCGCAGCACTTCTATACCGGCAATTTTTCCCGCGTCTTTCGTAGCTTGGCGCTGGGAGTCGTTGAAGTAAGCGGGAACAGTAATTACCGCTTGGGTGACAGTTTCGCCCAGGTATTTGCTGGCGTCTTCTACGAGTTTGCGGAGAACTTGTGCAGAAATTTCTTCTGGGGCAAATTGCTTGCCACGGGCGGGACAGTCCAGTTTGAGGCTGTTGCCAACTTTGAGGACTTTGTAGGAAACTTCAGTGGTTTCATGGGCTACTTCATCAACCCGACGGCCGATAAACCGTTTTACTGAGTAAAAGGTGTTTTCGGCGTTCATCACGGCTTGACGCTTGGCGATTTGTCCGACAAGTTGATCGCCATTTTTAGCATATGCTACTACAGAAGGTGTGGTGCGACCCCCTTCGGCGTTGGCTATGACGGTGGGTTTGCCGCCTTCCATAACTGCGACGCAGGAGTTTGTCGTACCTAAGTCAATTCCAACTACTTTTCCCATAGGGGTGTTCCGGCTCCAATCTCTACAAAATTTTGGTGTTTTATCTGTGCGATAGTCTGGTTATTCAGGACTGCGATTTTACCTCGCGGTTTACGGGTAGTGAGTCCTGCTTTAATACAGTCTTCGATAGGGTGCTGATCTCTATACTGCGGGCGGTAGACCTTGCGATGAAGGGGTATTTACCGAACCTGTTGGGGGACGGTTGCATCCGTGAGGCTTGCACCGCTACAGTTGTTGACTGCTTTTCTTTACTCTTCCCAATGTACGGTGTGCGATCGATTCGGGTATTGTGGCAAACCGTATACGTTGTGTTGTATTTGCCGTCTTTGTTGTATAAATTTTGTTGGGCGGGTTCGGGCGATCGGTTTTTTGACTTCAAATCAGGTTTAATATCAATTCTGAAAAGGGACACGGCAATGCCCTATCCCTACCCGTTTACTTCCAGGCTGTGCCTGGGAAGGAATATATTATTGAGGCAGAGCCTCAAGTCCGCCTTCTGGGAATTTCGGAAAATTCAATAATTTTCCAGCTTTTAATTGCTATCTTTCACCGATCAGCAGAGCTGCAGGAAAGTAGCTCAGAGCTTCACCAATTGCTAACGTACCGTTACTTTCTACCGCCTGATTTGTAATTGCATCTTTCCAAACCGACGGCATTTGCTCGGATAATTTCAAATTAGTATCTTTCCAGACTTGTTTGCCGATCGGCATTTCTTCCGGTTTGACAATTACCGTCAAAAACCGGGGAGCAATGACAATAACTGTAGTATCTTCAAAGCTTCTGGCAAAGGCAACAACATTATCTTTAAAAGTGCCAACTGCTTGCAGGGGCACATAGTCGCCAGATTGAAAAACTTGCAAGTATTTTTTTCTCGCTTCTAGCGCTCTTGCCGTCAAAAATAACTTTATTCTCGCATCTTCTCGCGTCGCAATCAAATCTTCAATTAGTTGCAAAATCTCAGTCTGAGATCGCTCTTTAATTTCCCGCAAAACCTCGATTCTGCGGTCAAAATCAACGGGACGGCGGTTATCCGGATCGACGTGGCTTAAATCCCAGAATTCCGTCCCTTGATAAATGTCTGGAACGCCAGGAGCAGTGATTTTCAGCAGCGTTTGAGATAAAGAATTGAAAATTCCGTAATTAGCTACTTTTTTCCAGAAAGGTTTAAATTTGTTGAGAAACTGATTTTGTTCCGAAAGTTCGAGAACGCTATCGACAAAGGTCATAAAACCAGCTTCGTAGTCGTTATCCGGTCTCAGCCAAGCCGTATAAACTTTGGCTTCACGGACAGCTTTAATCACATAATCTTTCAGGCGCTGGACATAATCAGTGTTTTCAATTCCCTCAAAGGGAAAACTGCCTAGCAGAGTTTGGTACAGGAAGTATTCGTCATTAGTATCTGGAACCATTCGATTCACAAAGTTGACTTTCTTAGAAGAGTTTACCTCTCTCCAAGACCTGACTTGCTGTTCCCATTCATCGGGAATTTCTGACAAAACGTTAAGTCTGGCTCGCACATCTTCGCCGCGTTTGGTATCGTGGGTAGCTGTAGCATTCATTTTGTGCGGCCAAGCTACTTGCTGCTGTTGGTTGAACTCGTGAAAATCTACCAGCGACACGCCGAACTGACTGGGATTTCCTCCCACTTCGTTGAGGGATAAAAGCCGATAGTAGACGTATAAAAGGGTGTCTTCAACGCCTTTTGCCATTAATGGGCCTGTCAACTGCTGGAGTTTCATTACAAAGTGCCGGCGCTGCTCTTTTTGTTCTGGTGTGAGAGTTTCTTCTTCTTCGAGTAACAGCACCGTTTCGATAAATTTAAGTTCCTTGAGGAGTCGGGGTACTTGTTCTTTGGCATGGGCGATCGCATATTTTACGTAAGTGCGATCGGACTCTCTCAAACCGTCTTGATTGATGTAAGTTCGGTAGACTGGAAAAATCGTCAAAACAGCAGCCAATGCTTTTTCCAAACCTGGACGAGTAAAGTCATTTCCCTGTCTCGATTGACCGGAGATATTCTTCAAAAGTTGAGCTAGATTGTCTACATCTCCAGCCAAATTTTTCTCAACAATCAGTCCTTTTTTATCTAAAAACAACTGTTCGTAGGGAACAGTCAAGCGAGTAAATCTCTGATATATTTCGGTAAATTGCTGCTCGCGATCGCACCGACAAAAAACGCCGTTTACGTAATTCAAAAAGTCGTAGCCGCTAGTTCCCTCAATCGGCCAATATGACGGCAAATCTTCTTCGTGTTCCAGAATTTTTTCAACAGTAATATAAGTGTCTCCGACTTTCTCCCGCAGGCGTTTCAAATATTCGGTGGGGTCGTACAGTCCGTCGATGTGGTCAATTCTCAATCCGGTAAACTTTCCCTCATCAACCATGTCGAATATCAGAGCATGGTTTTTGTGAAAAACTTTAATCTCTTCAACTTTTACCGAAATAAGTTCGTTTACCGTAAAAAATCTTCGGTAGTTAATTTCTTCGGCCCCCACTTTCCAGAAAGCCAGACGGTAAAACTGCTCGGCAAGCAATTCGTCTAGCAGATTAAAGCTTTCGGGATTGCCCTTTTCTCCGTTAAAAAATTTGATGTTTTCATCAATGAATTCCTGGACGATGGGATTTTGATTGTAGAGTTCCCACAGCAGTCCTTTGACAAAAGCTATCTGATCGTATCTGGTTTTACCTTTAGTTTCTGAGGGGGTATTTTTAATTAAATAAAGAATTCCTAAAAACTTGATAAAATCTGGATGGCGTCGGCCTAATTCCCTGGCTAAATGCCCCAAATTATGACTGATAAATTTAGCATAAGATTCAATTCTTACTGGCAATTGTAAGCTATAATAATTGATAGTCAGCCCAATTTCGCTGTATTTGAGTTGAATCTCGCCATTTTCCAGACACTCTCCATAAAAATTGCCCAGCAGTGGAGCCAGCACTCGACCCCTGAGATGTTCGTAAGCGTGATTCCATTCAATATCGAAGTAATCGAAATAGTCGGAATCGGGCCCGTGTTCCAATACGTCTAACAGCAGCAAATTTTGAGTGTCGTAAGCCATGTGATTCGGGACAATATCTTGCAGCCATCCCATGTTCCGTTTCTTGATTTCGTATGTGAGACCTTCAAAATTTTCTGATGTTCCCAAATCGGGATTGAGCTGATTTGAGTCAACGACATCGTATCCGTGAGAGCTGCCTTTTCTGGCTTTAAATATGGGTGAAGCGTAAAGGTCGGTAATTCCTAAATCTTCCAGATAGCTAAGGATTTGTTTGGCGGCTTCAAAGTTAAAACCTCCATGAAATTGAATCCGATAAGTTGTTGTGGGAATTCTCATCATGTTAATTTTACTCCGGGTTTTTTAGGGTTTTCTTTTTTAATATAGGAGGCAGAGCCTCCTGAACTGCATTCCCAGGCTCTGCCTGGGAATGAGAGAGGCTCTGCCTCCCGTTTCTTGTTCCTAGGCTCTGCCTAGGAACGCCTGTATTTGAGGCTCTGCCTCGACTTTTAATTATTCTAATTCATAGAGTGCGAAACTCTGCGGTTTAATGGTCAATTTTTGCTCTGAAGTTATCTTTTCAGGCAAGCTAGAACCTGAACCCATCCATTTTTCATCAGCAGAGTCTAAAATTTTGTGACCGTTGCCTTGGGGCAGTGTAGCTGTAAAAGCTACCTCTTGCCTGTTGAAGTTTAAAATGCAGAATATCTGGCTGTCATCTGTCCATCGACGTAGAAATAAGATTTTTTCGGCTTCAATACTGGACACTTCTAGACTGTTTTTGTCGAGTTTTTTAAGGGCTGGTATTGTCCGCCGCAGTTGAATCAGATGTTGATGCCATTCCCAAAGGATTTTGTGTTTGCCTTCGGTTTGTTTTTCCCAGTTTAACTTACACTTATCGAAAGTCTCAGGACTCTGGGGGTCGTGAAACTCGCCTCGGCCTTCAAAGATTTTAAATTCTTGTTGTTTGTCTTTGCGGATAGCTTCAATTAAGTTTTCGTCCGAGTGGGAAACGAAGTAAAAAAACGGTGCTTCTTCTCCGTATTCTTCTCCCATAAAAAAGAAGGGAATGTAGGGAGAAATTAAGACAGTGCCTGCTGCAAGTTTCAATCCTTCAAAGTCAACTATTTTGGATAGTCTGTCTCCCAAAATGCGGTTGCCGATTTGGTCGTGGGTTTGGGCAAACACCAGAAATTTATGACCCGGTTCATCCTTAACAGAATTGCCGTGTTTCCGCTTTCTGTGGGGGGCGTACTGGCCGGAGTAAACAAAGCTTTCTTTGAAGGCTTTTTCTAAGTGTTCGCATTTGCCGAAATCTTGGTAGTATCGGTCGTCTTCTCCGGTGAGCAAGGCGTGCAGTGCGTGGTGGAAATCATCGCACCATTGGGCGTCTAGTCCAAAGCCACCGAGTTCTTTAGGACGTATAGTGCGGACATCATTTAAGTCACTTTCGGCTATTAAGTAAAGTTGCCGTCCTAGTTCTTGGGAAATATCGGCTGTGGCATCGGATAGTTGTTGTAAAAAAGGTCTTGCACCTACTTCAAATATTGCTTGAATTGCATCTAATCTCAGGGCATCGATGTGATAGTCTCGAAACCAGTATAGAGCATTTTCAAGAAAGTAGTTACGCACGCCGTCGCTGTAGGCGTCGTCGAAGTTGAGGGGATCTCCCCAAATTGAGCCGTATTTTGAGGTAAAGTAGGGGCCGAAGTCCCTGAGATAATTTCCTTCGGGGCCGAGGTGGTTGTAAACTACATCGAGAATTACTGAAATGCCGTGTTCGTGGCAGGCGTTGACGAGCGTTTTGAAGCCTTCGGGGCCGCCGTAGGAGTTTTGAACTGCGTAGGGATATACGCCGTCATATCCCCAGTTTCGCTCGCCGGGGAATTGGGCTACTGGCATTATTTCGATGGCGTTGATTCCCAATTCTTTAAGTTGTTTTAGCTGGGGAATTATTGCTTCAAATGTTCCGGCTTGGGTGAATGTGCCGACGTGCAGTTCGTAAATAATCATTTCGGCTAGCGGCACGCCTTGCCAATTTGTGTCAGTCCAAGTAAAAATATTTTGATCTATTACTTGCGACGGAGCGTGTACGCCTTGGGGTTGATATTTTGAGGCTGGGTCTGGTCGGTCGGTTTTTCCTTCGATTTGGTAAGTGTAAAGGGTTCCTGGTTCGATGTCTGTAACTGTGGTTTGCCAATAACCTTCTGCCGATTGTTGCAGGGGTATCAGGCGGTTTTTTGGGGAAACAATTTGGACTGCGATTTGTTTGAGGGTGGGCGCCCAAACGGTAAATTTACATTGGTTATTGCCGAGGTAATTTGCTCCTATCTTCACTTTGAGCTGTTCTCCTTATAAAATAGGTTGGTAGTTCGATCGCCCGACGCGCTATCAAATGCTTGCCCTTAACGTTCAGCGCCTGTTTAGACGGTAATATTACTTAATATAACAAACAACTAACTTTAGACAGAGGCATCAAAGGCTAAAATTGTGTAAGGGGCAAAAGTAGCAGTTGGTGAGGCCGAAATTAGAGCAGGAATGGGCACGGGGCCGATCGCCAAATTAACGGCCTGCAAGCGTTAATATTTCTGGTTGATCTCATGTCGAAAATCTACCTAAAGGTAGGTCAAAAATCAGCGCGAGTGTGTTTTTATGGTTATGGCTTTTGGACGGGAAATCTGCTGCAATCTCGACTCGGCGGAGTCTCGCGAGTGGTTGGTCACAAACGGGATCGGCGGTTACGCTAGCGGGACGATCGCAAATCTCCTCACCCGCCGCTATCACGGCTTGCTGATAGCCGCCCTCAAACCCCCGCTGGGACGCACTTTGATGCTCGCCAAGCTGGACGAGACGGCTGTGTATCACGATCGCGCCTATCCGCTTTATACAAACCGCTGGGCCGACGCGACGATGGAACCCCACGGCTACAAATACGTCGAAAGCTTTCACCTAGAAGGCACGACGCCTGTTTGGAGGTTTGCTCTCGCCGACGCTATCCTGGAAAAGCGGATTTGGATGCAGCAAGGTGCTAACACAACATATATTCAATACCGCTTACACCGCGCCTCACAACCGATCGCCCTCGCTGTCAAAGCCCTGATCAACTACCGCGACTACCACCACACCACGAGCGCCGGCGACTGGCAGATGAGCCTACAAACCTTGGAAAGCGGGGTTTGCGTGACTGCATTTCCCAAGTCTGTACCCCTGTACCTGCTGACGGATGCCGAACCAGACGCGAATTTTCGAGTTTCTACGCCTTTATACAATTGGCATTACGGATTTGACCTAGCAGCCGAAAAGCGGCGGGGATTGGACTACTGCGAGGATCACTTGCACGCGGCGACTTTTCACATGACGATCGCACCGGGACAGTCTCTCACATTGATAGCCAGCACCGAGAAAAATACCGAACTCAACGGCGGTACAGCTTTAGAAGAGCGTCGCACTTATGACCAACAACTGCTGCAAAACTGGTCAAAAGTGAGCGAATCTCCCGACTGGATCAATCACTTAGTGCTCGCCGCCGACCAATTTATAGTCAGCCGCCCGCTACCGGAGGAACCCGAAGGCAAAACGATTATCGCCGGATATCCCTGGTTCAGCGACTGGGGGCGCGACACGACGATCGCCCTACCCGGTCTCACAATCTGTACCGGGCGATGGGAAATTGCGCGATCGATTTTGCGGACATTTGCGCGGTATGTCGATCGGGGGATGCTGCCGAACCGCTTCCCGGATGCGGGCGGCGAACCGGAATACAACACCGCAGACGCCACTCTGTGGTACTTTGAGGCTATTCGCGCTTATATCGATGCCACGGGGGACGACGAACTTTTGAGCGAACTCTGGCCGACGTTATGTGAGATTGTTGACTGGCATATACACGGAACTAGGTATAATATTCGCCTCGATCCCGATGACGGTTTAATCTACGCCGGCGAAAAGGGCGTGCAACTGACTTGGATGGATGCGAAAATCGGCGATTGGGTGGTGACGCCTCGGATTGGTAAGCCGATCGAACTCAGCGCGCTTTGGTACAATGCTATACAAGCTATGGCAAGTTTTGCTCGAAAATTGGGCAAGCCTCACAATGAATACCAGCAATTGGGCGATCGAACGGCCGCCGGATTCACTCGTTTCTGGAACGCCTCAACCGGTTACTGTTACGACGTTCTCGACGGCCCAGACGGACACGATGCCTCGCTGCGGCCCAACCAAATATTCGCCGTATCCTTGCCCCTATTAACTGGGTATCCGCCTCCGAACTCTTTATCAGCAAGGGGACTGCGGGCAAAGGAAACCCACCGCTATACACCCTTACTGACACCCATCCAGCAGCGCGGCGTGGTGGACGGCTGCGCTCAACAGCTTCTAACTTCTGTCGGCCTCCGCAGCCTGTCGCAGCAGCACCCGCAGTATCGCGGCGCATACGGAGGCGACCAATTGCAGCGCGACAGCGCCTACCACCAGGGCACAGTTTGGGGCTGGCTGATTGGCCCGTTTGTCTTGGCGCACTTGCACGTATACAAAGACCCTGCACAAGCTCGCGAATTCCTCGAACCGATGGCACATCATATAAAAGCCGACGGAGTTGGCAATCTGAGCGAAATTTTTGAGGGCGACGCCCCCCACTCGCCGCGGGGCTGCACGGCTCAAGCTTGGACTGTGGCTGAGGTGCTGCGGGCTTGGTTGGCAATTAATACTGTGGGTGTTTAAATGGGGAATGTTATCTTTGGTGGAAAAAGAGATTTATGGCATTATTATTAGCGGGCGATATTGGCGGAACTAAGACAATTTTGCGCTTAGTGGAAAGGACAGTTAACGGTGAAATGAACGCTCTTTACGAGTTCCGCTATCCGAGCGGGGAGTTTCCCGATTTAGTACCGATGGTGCAGCAGTTTTGGACGGAAGCTGCTATGAAATTGGATTTTGCGCCATTGCCTGAAAAAGCTTGTTTTGCGATCGCAGGCCCGGTGGTTAACAACACTGCAAAACTGACTAATTTGCCTTGGAGGCTGGATGCGAAACGTCTGGAACAGGAATTAGGAATATCACACGTTAGTTTAATTAATGATTTTGTTGCGGTTGGCTACGGCGTGTGCGGTTTGGATGCTACAGATTTGCACACTTTGCAAGTTGGAAAACCCCAACAACACGCTCCAATTGCTGTGATTGGTGCGGGTACTGGTTTGGGAAATTGTTTTGCAATTCCCGACGTAAATGGGGTGAGGGTTTTTTCTTCGGAAGGGGGACACGGTGACTTTGCGCCGCGATCGGAGTTAGAGTTTGAATTGCTGAATTATTTGTTAGCAAAACACGACATTCCCAGAATATCGATCGAGCGAGTCGTTTCGGGACAGGGAATTGTGGCAATTTACCAGTTTTTGCGGGACAGAAAATTTGCGCCGGAATCAGCGGAGGTAGGAGAAATTATCAAACAATGGGAGTCAGAAGTCGGGAAAACGGAGAAGACGGTCGATCCGGGGGCGACAATTGCACAGGCGGCACTCAAAAAGTGCGATCGGCTTTCGGAACAAACAATGCAAATGTTTGTAGAAGCTTACGGTGCTGTTGCAGGAAATATGGCTGTGACACTTTTACCTTACGGTGGTTTGTACATAGCTGGCGGCATCGCTCCTAAAATTTTGCCACTGATTCAAGAAGGGGGTTTTATGCGAGCTTTTACCCACAAAGGCCGGATGGATTCGCTGTTAGAAATGATGCCGGTGAGATTGGTTTTAAATGATAATGTAGGGTTAATTGGAGCCGCAGTTTGTGCGGCCGGTCTTTAGTTAAGACACCGAAATGATAGAGGACACGGTATTGCCGTGTCCCTACCCCGATTCATTGTAGGGAAACGGCATTGCCGTATCCTGATTTCTTAGATTATCCTCATTCAAGAATCTCAAATTTTATGGGATCGTAAATATCTCTTAAACTAATCTGAAACTCAACCGATTCTAAAATTAACGTCTCATCCTCAGACTCATATACAAAATCGGATGACTAATTATATCATAGCTGGGATTAAGTAGACTAAGTAAAATAGAATATCCTTTCTAGTTTTAATCTAAAATTTAAAATTACTTCCCTTCCAGTTCTTCCAGCTTCCGCTGGGCCAACTCCTTCACCTGCGGATATTGAGCGACGGCTAAAGCTTGGCGATAGCTTTCAATTGCTTTTACTTTGTCGCCTTTGAGTTCATAAGCCATGCCGCGACTGTAGAAGGCTGCTGCATCTTTAGGATTGAGTAGAAGGGCTTGATTGAAATCGGCAATGGCCCGATCGTATTCCTTTTTATTGCCGTAAGCATTGCCGCGATTAAAGAAGGGTTCTGCATCTTTAGGATTGAGTAGAAGGGCTTGATTGAAATCGGCAATGGCGCGAGCGTATTCCTTTTTATAGTAGTAAGCATTGCCGCGATTGTTGAAGGCATAGGCATCTTTAGGATTGAGTAGAAGGGCTTGATTGTAATCGGCAATGGCGAGATCGTATTCCTTTTTATCGTAGTAAGTATTGCCGCGATTGTTGAAGGCATAGGCGTATTTAGGATTGAGTAGAAGGGCTTGATTGAAATCGGCAATGGCGCGAGCGTATTCCTTTTTATAGTAGTAAGCATTGCCGCGATTGTAGAAAGATTCTGCATCTTTAGGATTGAGTTTTAGGGCTTGATTGAAATCGGCAATGGCGCGAGCGTATTCCTTTTTATCGTTGTAAGCACTGCCGCGATTTTTGAAGGCGGCTGCGTATTTAGAATTGAGTAAAAGGGCTTGATTGTAATCGGCAATGGCGCGATCGTATTCCTTTTTATTCTTGTAAGCATTGCCCCGATTGTTGAAGGCTTCTGCGTATTTAGGATTGAGTAGAAGAGCTTGATTGTAATCGGCAATGGCGCGATCGTATTCCTTTTTATTCTTGTAAGCATTGCCCCGATTGTAGAAGGCTCCTGCGTATTTAGGATTGAGTAGAAGGGCTTGATTGAAATCGGCAATGGCGCGAGCGTATTCCTTTTTATTGTCGTAAGCATTGCCGCGATTGTTGAAGGCTGCTGCATTTTTAGGATTGAGTAGAAGGGCTTGATTGGAATCGGCAATGGCGCGAGCGTATTCCTTTTTATCGTTGTAAACAATGCCGCGATTGTTGAAGGCTGCTGCATTTTTAGGATTGAGTAGAAGGGCTTGATTGTAATCGGCAATGGCGCGATCGTATTCCTTTTTATAGTAGTAAGCAATGCCGCGATAGAAATAGATAGTGGCTGGGTCAAGTGCAGCTTTATTTGGTTTAGCCACTGAAAGTGCTTCCGTTAGTTGCTTAATAGCATTATCCCAATCATCCGCTGCATAAGCAGACACCCCCAATGTCACCAACGTTAAATATTTCAGTTCCTCTGCTAAATTGACTTGTATCTCAAAACTTTCTAGCGCAGCCACCGCCATTGTGCGAATTTCTCCCTGCACTTGCTTACCTACATCGATATAATCCTTTGCTGCTGAAAGCATCTCAAAATTCACGCTGACTGCTGCTTTCTGCTGCGTCTTGCCATACCAACCCCAAATCACAATATCCGCCTTTTTATTCTTGCCCAATTCCCGCGCTTTATCTTTACCTTCCTGCTGACTAATCGCTTGTTTGAGGGGCTGAATTTTCACGGTTGGGTAATTTTTAGTTGCATCCTGCAAATTCTGTAAAATCGTTTCTGTGACGCGATAATTTTTCGCATCCACCCCATCAAACTCCGCTAACAGAACCGTTACAGTTTGGTTTTTTTGTTCGCAGTGTTGTATCAGACATAGAGGTGATAACTGAGGTTGTAGAAAATGCAAACCTATACCGCTACCACCGAGACTCAATAACCCCATCGCCCCTGCAAATAGCCAAAGCCTTGTTGTCCTTTGCGGGCTCCCCCCCGAAGTTCGGGTTATTTCGGAGGGCGTTACTTTTTTAGTTTGTCTGCAAAGGTACAAAACGTGGGAAATACCCGCCGCAACAATCCTTCCGTATCCAATTCCATCTCATAGGAAATTACTCCCGGCAACAACGGAATCGCTGCTTTGAGTTTTCCCGCCGCCGGAATTCCCGGCTTACTCAATTCCGCTTTGATTTCCTGTAACACCTTCATCAATTCAGCATTACTCTGAACCGCAGGTTCAATCTCCATAAACTCCACTTCCTGCACCAATTGACTCACAACTATTTCCGCATCCGCTTCGGGGGGAATCGTCAATCCGGCAATTTCCGCCTGCCAGCGCAGCCAATAGTCTCGTTCAACGCTACCGAGTTCTTCTTTCAGTTTATCAATTCCCTGCTGGATCCGTACCTTTTGCGCGTCTTCAGCCAACCGTTTCGCTGTTTCCTGGCAAGCGAGTTGATCGTAGTAGCCTTGGACTTGAGATTGCAGGTGGGACAGGCGACGGCTAATCATCGAAAACTCCAAATAATATAATCAGTTTAAATCTCATATTCTCACTATACGGCTCGACATCCGCATCTATTTTCCTCTTTTCTCCTACTTCATCTTCAAAATCTTCTGTGCCGCACTTTCAGATATCGGCATCACCGATAACCGATTGCCTTTCCTCACCAGCAAAATCTCATCAGCACTAAACTTTTGTTTCAGTTCATCCAAAGATATTAATTTAGCAAATTCCTCAACAAACTCCACTCTCACAGTTTGCCAGCGAGGAGCATCAAACGGCGATTTAGGATCATAATATTCGCTATTCATATCGAACTGACTCGGATCAGCAATCCCAGCTTCCACGACGCGCACTAAGCCGACAATTCCCGGTATTTTAGTATTAGAATGGTAAAAAAATACTAAATCTCCCCGACTCATTTCTCGCATAAAATTGCGCGCTTGATAGTTGCGAACGCCATCCCAAATGGAAGTGCGATCGCCCTTCAAGTCCGCAATACTGTAAACATCCGGTTCCGACTTCATCAGCCAATAATTCATAGAATATCTTTCCGCTTCTGCAACCACAGAGTCAACATCAAATAAACGAAAATATGCACGCACAAAATAGCCCAATTTAAACTCAAATTCTCCCAGGTTGGATCGTAAACAGGAGTAGGCTCAAACGGCTGAGGAAGTATGCTCCCATCCGGCAATGTAGTAGGTGCGGGAACCATCCCATTCACATTAACTAAAGAGCCGTAAGCACCGACAGACCAGCGGCTTAACATCAGCCAAGAAAACTTGCTCGCCGCACCTTCCATCTTAAACAAAACTCCAGAAAAAATAATTTGAGGCAGCAATAATAGAGGCAAAGCGCTATTAGCTTGAGAGCTATTTTTAACAATCGCGGAAACCACTAATCCGAGACTTATGCAGCTCATTAAAGTTAGGAATGTGGTAATACTTGCCCCCATCGCCCAGGAAATAAAACTCGGTTCGGGGGATTTAAAAGCAATCAGAATAACTCCTACCATTAACAGTGTTTGCAATACTGCCAAACCAGAAAGTATAAATATTTTTGAACCTAAATAAGCAAACAATCCTAAATTGACCAAACGTTCGCGCAGATAAATAGCAGATTCCTTAACAATTTCTTGCAGAGAAGTTGCCAGTCCTACCCAAATCGCCGCGCAGGTAAATACAAATAAAACTCTGAGCGCTAAAGGTGCTAAAGTTGCCTCCGGTGCGCCAATTAATGGGTCTTTATCTCTGACGGCTAGCCGCAGCAAACTAATGCCTATTGGAGCCGTTAAAAGAGCTAAACTCAAGTTAACTAAGTCGCGGGAAACGAGTTGAAAATAGCGCTGGGCAAGCAAAACGAGTTGTTTTACAAAAGATTGAGATTTTGGTACAGAAGGTGCAGAAGGTATTTTTGCATTAGCCTGGCCTGTGCTGAAGTGGTTGACAATATAGCGCTGATAGTAGTGAGATTTATTAAACTTTTCTGCCCAGCTTAGAACGTTGGTTTCTCCTGTCTCTAATTCGTTGTAAATGTCGGCAAAATCGCCAGTTTTGACATCGAAAAAATCGAGCGCTTCCCTAGGCGGACCGAAGTAACAAAGGCGTCCGCCGCGACCCATAAAAACAATACGATCGCACATCGTGATATTTGCCGTCGCGTGAGTCACCAGAATCACCGTCCGGCCTTGGTTTGCCAACTTTCGCAGCAGTTGCATCATCTTCTTATCCAAACCCGGATCGAGTCCTGAAGTCGGTTCGTCTAAAAAGAAAAGTTTCGGGTCTGCTAACAGTTCAACTCCGATGCTGACCCGCTTCCGCTGTCCGCCGCTAAGCTGTTTTACCAAAGCCTTGCGACGGTGAGTCATTTCAATATCTTCTAAAGTTTTTGCGACTACCTGCTTGACATCTGTATCGGGAGGTAAGCGCAATTTAGCTGCATAACTTAAGACTTCTTCTACTGTCAAATCTGCGTGTACAATATCATCTTGAGGCACGTAACCGATTTGATTGCGATAAATATTGAAGTTTTGGCGTAGGTTGTCGCCGTTGAGAAACACAGCGCCGTTAGTAGTTTTTTCGATCCCTAAAAGCGTCCGCATTAAAGTAGATTTACCCGCACCGCTACCGCCGACTAAAGCCACAAACTGCCCGGGTTCGATCGCCAAAGTGATATTATCCAAACGCTTCGGAATCACCAGACTGTCAGCATCCAAACGAATTTGATGGCCCGAGTCTTGCATCTGCAACTCACCGCTGCGGTAAGTTAGAGTAAACGGGCCGATCCGAATTGCATCTCCCTCGGACAACTGTACAGAATTTGTCACTCGCTGACCGTTAACAAAAACCCCGTTAACGCTGTGGTCTCGCAAAATATAATTACCGCGACTGTCTTGGTCGATTGTGGCGTGGCGTCTAGAAACAAGCGGCGCATCTAATTGCAGCGAAGCGTTTGGATCGCGGCCCAACAAAACCGACCGATTCTTAAGAAGAATTGACTGCTTGCTAGGGACAGCAACCTGATTCGCCAGCGGATTAAAATAAGTCAGCAAAACTTGATTTTGAGGATCGAGACCGATTTTAATTTCTGTGCCGTTTTTCAGACAATAACCGTCATTGGGAGTGATGCGAGTGCGATCGACAAATAAGCCATTAGTGCTCGGCCGCTGCCCGTCACCGTCGTAAATCCAGTAATTATCCCCAATTTGGCGCAAAACACCGTGAACGCCCGAAACTGCCCGCCAAGCATCGGGAATGACTAAATCAGCACGAGTGCGATCGCGCCCCAATACGTGCTGCTGCTGTTTTAACTCTAACTGTAAAACCTCGCCTTGATTGCTTAATACTAAATAAGGTCGATCGCTTAAAGCAGTCAGTTGTCCTATATTGCCTGTCATACTTCAATCGCGGTTTTTGCACTCACTTTTGTCAGCATATCAAAAGTAAGGCAACTATCCACTTATATTAAGCAAGTCTACTTAGCAACAACCGACAAGCTGCGAAGCCGATTAATTGCCGCCGCCAATTCAAAGCGCCGAAACATGGCAAAATCCCCTTCAGGAAAAGGCGATAAAATATCCATTCCCTGCGCGTCAATATCTGCCATCACCAAATCTATGATTTCCGACAAAGTGCGTTCCCCGTCCATGTATTGCTGCTTAGCATAAACCATTGCCGCAGCGATCGCCCTTAACTGTCCGCTGTCCACAATTTGCTCAACAGAACCCAAATCAATCTCCTCAGTTCCGAAAGCCAATTCATCAACATCCCGCACCTTCACCCGCACATCTCGCCGTCCTCGACTCGGATCTAAACTAGCAGGAATCGGCACTCTTTGAGTAATATCACCAAAATTTTCTCCCCCTTCAGCAGCGCGGCTAATCGAGTAATTCTTAGCAATTTCTTTAGCTTTCACCGTTACATTGTATGCTTGAAAATTATCCATTGCAATCACAGTATCCGCCACATCAAAATAATCGCCGCTTCCCCCCATTACTAAAATAGTCGATACGCCATAATCCGCATACAATTGTCTCACTTTATCAATAAACGGCGTAATCGGTTCCTTATCCTTAGCGATGAGTTCCTGCATTCGGCGATCGCGAATCATAAAATTCGTCGCCGCCGTATCCTCATCCACCAATAAAACAGGCACTAAATTCTCTTCTGAAGAAGCGACTAATTCCAAAGCCTCAATAATATTAGCAGCTTGCGACGTGCTACCACTAGCATTCTCAGTATAAAATTGTGCAGTATCCCTACCTTGTGGCAAGTGGTTAATAAAAGGCGAAATATCAACTCCCGCAACACTTCTGCCATCTTCCGCTCTAATTTTAACCGCCGCCGGATTAGTCACCACAAATTCCCGACCATCTCCCGCAATTCGGTTGTAAACTCCCAACTCGATCGCCCTGAGTAAAGTTGATTTGCCGTGATAGCCGCCCCCAACAATCAAAGTAATGCCAGCGGGAATACCCATACCGGAAATCCAACCGCGATTCGGACAATTAAACTCAACCTTTAACGACGGTGGCGACTGAAAAGCCACAGCATTATTTAACAAAGGACTGTTGTCAACACCGCTGCGGCGGGGTAAAATAGAACCGTCAGCAACAAACGCAATTAATCCGTTTTGAGCTAACTGCTGCCGCAGCCAGTCAGCATCTTCTACAGTTTCAACATGACGGCGACATTCCGCAGCATTTAAGTTAGCATACTTCAGAGAATTGCTGACAATTTGCGGAATATCTTCGCACAGCATTTCAGCAGCTTGTCGCCCTAAGATACTGCGCCCGCCCGCTGGAAGTCCGACGGCAAATCGCAGTTCTACCCCCCCTAATTCCCCCCCTTGGTAAGGGGGGGATATAGAGATTTTTGCCCCCCCTTGGTAAGGGGGGGATATAGAGATTTTTGCCCCCCCTTGGTAAGGGGGGGTTGGGGGGGTAATAAATGCGGAAGTTCGCTCTAAAACTTCTTGTCCGAAGCGAGTCACTGCAATCATACCGCTTTTCCCAGTACCGCGTTTGCTGCTGATGCTGTGTGCTGCTTTGTCAAACTGGCGAGTTAGGTAATCTCGCAAGGCTATTTCTCGACTGCGAGAGTTTAAAAGTTCGCGGGGAATTTGAGCAATGTTGGGGGGAACTATGACTCTAAATTTACTGGGAGAAGCAAATGGATCTCCCTGCACGTAATCAATAATTAATGTGAATTCGGAAAAATCGTAACTACCTTGAATGTCTTTGTAGCCTTTGTAGCCTCGATTGTCTAGTTGCAGTAAATGCCGTTGCAGGCTTTCTTTGTTAGTCATTTGTTATTACTTATTAGTTATTTAGCTGGTTCCTAGACTCTGCCTAGGAACCGATGCCCAGATGCTCTGCCTCGCTTGCTTTGTGTGGGAAAATTGGAGGCAGAGCCTCCGGATATGCGTTACCAGGCCGAGCCTGGTAACGAGTAGAATTACCGATTACCAATTACCTAATTTCCAATAATTTAGCCACGGCATTGACAACAACTTGAGCAGAACCGGCGAAAAAAGGTCGATCGATAGTTGCTAATGTATCGCTAGATTGGTGATAGTGGGGCGATCGCAAATTTGCAGTATCCGTCACCAACACAGCACCAATTCCTTTATACCAGAAAGGCGCGTGGTCGCTGCGTAAAACATCAGGAGTCAGCAACCCTTTCAGGGGAACCGGCAGCGCCACCACCGCAGGCAAATCGGCTTTTCCAGACTCTGCAAAACTTTTCAATAGCAGCGGATGTTCCGCATCCCCAATCACAGCGATAAACTCGCCTTTGTCGGGAGATTTTACTCCCGATGCTTCTAGAAAAGGTTGCGCTGTCAATCCTTCGGGATATCGCTGGCATCCGGGCGTGTGGCAGGCATAACCTACCATATCCAGGACGATCGCACCCTGCAAATTTTTTAACCGCGCGTCGCTACCGGTGAATGCTAAACTGCCTAAAAGTCCAATCTCTTCCCTGTCGAAAAAAGCTACTTGCAGTGTCCGAGGTGTGGGACGAGAACCCAGCAATCTTGCTACTTCTAAAACTACTGCAACTCCCGTCGCATTGTCGTCAGCCCCGGGGGAGTTTGGTACAGTATCGTAGTGTGCTGCCACTAAAATTGCACCCGCATTTGAGTCAGTACCTTTTCTCTCAGCGAAGACGTTGATTCCGCGATCGAACGGCTGCAACTCTGGGGAAAATCCTAATGTTTGCAGTTGTTTGGAAATGTAGTCTCTAGTAAAAGAACGAGATCGTTCTCCCTCGCGTTCTCCTGCTAAACTATCGACGTGTTTCCACAAGCGAGATTGGTCAATTTGGGGTTCAAAAACAGCATTTTTTTCAATAGAAAGCGGTGAGGGAGACGGGCTTTGGGAAATGTGGATATTGCGATCGCTCGAAACTGCGGGTACACCCGACAGCCGCTGCCACGAGTCAGAACGCCAACCCACAGCCGCCATCGCAACCATAATAAATAGCGCTATCCAAATCAATTGTTTCATCAGTAAGTCTATTTGAGATTTTAGACACGGCTTACGCACTCCTCGCTCTCATCAACCGCGTTTTTTAGCGGAAGCGAGGGCTGCAACAAAGTCTTTTCGTAAAACCCGGTTGATGCGTCCAGAACTGTTATATTTTAGATTTTAGATTGACACCCGAGTTAAAAATAAACCTGTTTCAAGAAATGAAACTCAAAAATCTTAAAATTAACTGCGCCAGAGGCAGTTTTGTATTTTTTCTGTAAAAAAGCAGGTAAAATCCCTGGGATGTTGCCGTCGAATCAGTCTTGCTTATTGGAGCGTTCGACGGCGGCATTCAAATTACTAATTTACCTTTAACATTCACAAGCCAAAATTACTTTTTTTCCCACTCAATCTCCTTATTCTCCAGGAGCAACCCGCTGCTGCTGGGAAAAGCATAAGGAATAGTTTTGGCCGAAAATTCCACTATTTGAGTTGGTTGTTGAAACCACTCGGAATAACTGGGATTGAGTTGATCGTACAGTGCTTTTAAAGCTTGAATCTCTGCCTCTAGCTGCGCTGCTGCTTGATTGATTCTCCGAGCTTGTGCTTGCAAGCGTTTTTCCCCGGTTTGAACGTCGTTTTCTACTTCTTGCCAGTGCTTTCCGGCCAGCAATTTGTCTAGTTCACCTTGTTTGTAATTGAGTAAAGCCTGTTTTGGCTGCAGTTGCTTTTCAATATTTTTAGTCTCTCGGTCAATTTCCTGGATTTGCTGCAACCACTGCTCCCCAAAAGCAGCAGTTTGCTGGTGGAACTCAGCAATGGCTTCAGGAGTATTATTTTTGGGAAAACTGACTGCCACTCGGCACTCAGAGCGCTGTACGCCAAGTTTTTCCAGCGACTCTTGCAGGGCGGTAACTTCTGCTTGCAGCGCGCGGACTTCTTTTTGGAGTTCTGGGATGGTCTGACTCATGGGTTCAATTAGTGGACCTCTTCATCGATTTTAAGCTAATTGTTGATTTTTCTAACAAATCCCGGTCGCCTCCTTGCGGAAATTATCTAATTTTAGCGCGCTCCCACCCGGTGTCTAGGCAGAATGGCGGATAATTTGTGGCACAATGGCTGATGACACATTTTAAATTAAGATTAAAATTGTAATTAGTTATAAAGCTCAGTTATTAGCTTGGTAAAATTTAATTTACAAGTCCACATAAATTAAGGTTGGCGGGGTTTTCCTATGGCAGAGCAACTTATGGTAAACTTTTTAACATTTAGGATGACGGGAAAAGGATTTATTTAAAATTATTAGAAACTGGATAATATGAAAATATTTTTTCAATTAATTTTGGGATATTTCGCAATTTATATTTTTGGGGCGGAATGTTGCACTAATCCCAAAATATTACCGACAAGTCTAGGAAATGGACTTGGCACTCGCGCTGTACAAGGAATTTTGGTTGGCTCTCAGAAACATAGCTATTTGCGATCGGCATCTCACCCCTTTACTTCTGCAAGCGCCGCATTATTTTTGGATGAATTATCTCAAATACAACCAGTAAATTTACCGAGCTACAATTATATAGAATCTCAGGAATATCCGAGACAAGAGCCTACTCTTAGGTTAAGAATAATTTCTTATTCTCTGGTTTTTATTTCTTTATTAATCTCATTATTGATCAGGGCGAAGACAGTAAATATCTTATCCAAGACGATGGGGTTAATCAAGCCGAACTCTGAAACAGACAATGACAAGCTACCAAAAGGAGAAAAAGTGTTGTATCCAAAAAAAGAACTGGATATCTGGCATACTATTGCCCAAATGACCCAAGATTTGCAGCAAACTGCCGAATATGCTCTCGATATTTGCGAGGAAATGAACGTCTCGATAATTGCGACCACCCCGGGCGGTCATATCCTGTCGTTAAACCAAGCTACCTGTCAACTTCTGGGATACTCTAAAAAAGAGTTGTTAGGCAAACCAATCGCCGGACTTTTCAAGAAAAGTGAATCACCGCTGCAGGAGTTAGAGTTAGCGAGTTTAACAGCGGAAGGTTCTGTCCGCAACGTCGAAAAAGTCTACCTTTCTAAACAGCGAAAAAAAATAATTGTACTGCTTTCTATTTCAATTATTCGCGACGGTCAAGGCAAGATCAGCGGCAAGTTATATATAGCACAAGATATTACCGATAGAAAGCGGGTTGAAAGAAATTTGCGGCGCAGTGAAAAAAAGTTTCGCCAACTGATAGAAACTGTTAATGCTGTTGCGTTTATCTATCACCGCAGACAGTTCCGCTATGTTAATGCTCAGACAGAAGATCTGACAGGATATACTCGCGAAGAATTACTAGCATTGGATTTATACGACTTAATTCATCGAGATTTTCTAGAAATAGTTAAAAAATGGGGTAAATCCAGCCACGCGCGCTCAACGCTAGGGTCAAAATATGAATTAATAATAGTCACAAAAACAGGAGAAATGCGCTGGATTGAAGCAACTGTAGATATTATAAAATTTGAAAAAAAAGCCTCAATATTAATCACAGCGTTTGACATCAGCGATCGCAAATTAGCAGAGTTAGAACTAGAAACATCTCTTTCGTTGCTTCAAGCAACCATTGAATCTACTGCTGACGGTATTCTGGCGGTTGACAGTGGAGGCACAGTGCTCACCTTTAATCGCAAATTTGCCGAAATGTGGCAGTTGCCGGATTTCCTGCTGGATTCGAGAGATAACAACCAAATTTTGGCATTTGGAATCAACCTCTTAAAATACCCGGAAATATTTCTCAACCGTGCTAAAGAATTGTCCGATCGCCCCGCAGCAGAAAGTTACGATATCATAGAGTTTACAGATGGGAGAATCTTTGAGCGCTACTCGTTGCCCCAGCGCACGGGAGGCAAAATTACTGGTCGAGTATTCAGCTTTCGGGATGTAACGGAATGGGTGCAATCCGAAGAAAAACTACGCAAAAGCGAAGAACGATTTCACCTGCTGACGCGGGCGACAAATGATGCAGTATGGGATTTTGATTTGTTAAAAAATGAGTATTGGTTGAGCACAGAGTTTGAAAAAGTTTTTGGATACAAACTCAACGAAACTCAGACTATAGAAGTAGAATCGTGGTGGCTAAATATTCATCCCGAAGAACGGGAAAGAGTGATGTTAAGCTTCAACGAAACAATGAACTCAGACGCTCAATATTGGTCGGAAGAATACAGCTTTCACCGTGCAGACGGGGGATATATTTTTGTACTCGATCGCGGGTACATCATCCGCAATGAAAGTGGCAAAGCAGTAAGGGCGATCGGCACGATGATGGATATCACTCAGCGCAAGCAAGCTGAAGAAATTATTCGCTATCAAGCTGTTTATGACCAACTCACCGGTTTACCGAACCGGATACTTTTTAACGAGCGACTGCTGGCGTCATTAAGACAAGCTCAAAAAACAAAAAAAATGCTAGCTGTGATGTTTTTAGACTTGGACAGATTCAAAAAGATTAATGATACACTAGGTCACGCTGCGGGCGATCGCCTGTTAGAAGGTTTTGCCGGACGCATCAGCGACACTTTGCGATCGACTGACACGGTTGCCCGCTGGGGAGGCGACGAATTTACCATACTACTTCCCGATATCAATTGCTTAGAAGATGCAGTTAAAACAGCTCAAAGAATACTCAACACTTTAAAGCCAGCATTTAAACTAGAAGGACAACCGTTTCACGTCAGCAGCAGCATCGGCATTGCCCTTTATCCCGATGATGGCGAAGATGCCGAAACTTTAGTCAAAAATGCCGATGTCGCCTTGTATCGCGCTAAAGAAATGGGAAGAAATAACTATCAATTATATACTTCGACAATTAATCCCCAAGGCAGCCAGTTACTAACTATAGAACACAGGCTGCACGAGGCTTTAGAACAGGGAGAATTTGAGGTTTTTTACCAACCCAAAGTCAACATCGCTACTTGGAAAATTCAGGGTATGGAAGCCCTGCTACGCTGGCAACATCCACAATTAGGTTTAGTTACTCCCGCTACATTTATTCCGATCGCCGAAGAGAACGGACTCATTGTACCTATTGGGGAATGGGTGCTGCAAACAGCCTGCACTCAAAACAAAGCTTGGCAGGATGCTTTGCAGCCAGATTTGCGGGTAGCAGTCAACGTTTCGGCTCGGCAGTTCCAGCAATTTAATTTATTAGAAATGGTAGCGAACTGCTTGGAAAAAACTGGTTTAGCACCCAAGTATTTAGAGTTAGAAATTACCGAGACTACAGCCATGCAAGATGTGGATTATACCACAAAAGTTCTGAGGGAGTTGCAGAATATAGGAGTGCAGATTGCGCTGGACGATTTCGGCACGGGTTATTGTTCTCTAAATTATCTCAAAAAGTTTCCCTTGAATATCTTAAAAATAGACAGGTCGTTTGTCAGCGAACTGACGACCGATCCGTGCGAACGGGCGATCGCCAAGGCTGTAGCGACCCTGGGGCGAGATTTGAACTTGAGCGTGGTAGCCGAAGGAGTAGAAACTAAAGAGCAGTTGGAGTGTTTGCGATCGCTCCACTGTCAAGAAATTCAGGGCTACTATTTCAGCCCTGCCCTCTCGGCTGGTGAGGCTAGCAAACTTTTGGTAAATTCTATGTTGAGGAAAGTGCAAATTGCTTAATTAGTCATTAGTCATTAGTTATTAGTCATTCCGGAGCCATCATCCCTCAATTGTAAGTCCGTGAGGTGCGGTTCAAGATTTATCTATGGGTAAAAATAGTGAATCTGCGCGCCTCACCAACTAATAAGTCTCAGGTGCTTCCTGTGTACCCGAAAGTTATATACCAACCCTAAATAATTGGTAAATTTCTTGCTTTCTACCCGCGGGTTCGGGTGGGGTAAAAAAATTACGACTTCTGCAAGGATTGCTATAGTTCTTGACCGCGAATCTTAGCCTCGTGGCTTATTTTCCTGCGCTACACCCCAACATCATCACTGCTAAAGCGCTGCGGCGGGCCTAAGTTGTCGGGCAATTCGTTAAGATGCTTGCCCAAAGCGTGACAAAGCGCTATAAACTTGAGGGATTTTCAGCTCCGAGGCATCAAGTCCTCGCTCCCGCCACCGCAGTTAAAAGCTTAGCTGGGTTAGGGACACGGCACTGCTGTGTCATTGTAGATAGTCCATACAGATGGTCGATCGCGATCGCCCGCGCTGGTTAAAACTTAAAATAGTGTGCAGAATAACGGACTTGTACCTAAAGACAGAGGAAAATATCGCTACCCCAACATAAAGGCTTTGTCTATGCAGCCAATTCGCACTTTTAACGTTTCCCCGTCGCTACCGACAATTCTCGAACCCCTACGCAAGCTTGCCTACAACTTGCACTGGGACTGGAACGTCGATACCAAAGACCTCTTCCGCCGCCTCGATCGAGACCTGTGGGACTCCAGCAATCAAAACCCGGTGCTGATGCTCGGAACCATATCTCAAGAGCGACTGCAAGAAATGGCAGAAGACGAAGGCTTCATTGCCCAAATGAACCGAGCAGCCCAGCAGTTAGACGATTATCTCAAAAATCGCGCCTGGTACCGCAAACAGCGTGGCACCGAACAGCAAGAATGCTACGCTTACTTTTCGATGGAATTCGGCTTAGTTAAAGCCCTACCGATCTATTCGGGCGGTTTGGGCGTACTCGCAGGCGACCACCTCAAATCAGCTAGTGATTTGGGCTTGCCCTTAGTCGGTGTCGGCTTGCTATACCAAGAAGGTTATTTTTCGCAGTATCTCAACGCCGACGGCTGGCAGCAAGAACGCTATCCGCTCAATGATTTCTACAATATGCCGCTGCACCCAGAACGCAATCCCGACGGTTCGGAATTGCGGATTGAGGTGGACTATCCCGGCCGCAAGGTGTATGCCCGGATTTGGCGGGTACAAGTGGGAACGGTTCCTTTGTACCTAATGGATACAAATATTGAACCTAACAGCCGCTACGACCAAGATATTACCGACCAACTGTATGGCGGTGATAAAACTCTGCGGATGCACCAAGAAATCATGCTGGGCATCGGCGGCGTGAAAATGCTCAAGGCATTGGGGCTGACAGTTACGGCTTATCACATGAATGAAGGCCACGCGGCTTTCATGGCTTTGGAACGCATTCGGATGCTGATGGAGGAATATCACCTGAGTTTCGTAGAAGCGGAACAGGTGGTGGTTTCGAGCAGTATGTTTACGACTCACACGCCGGTACCTGCTGGGTTTGACTTGTTCGAGCCGGATATGGTGATGCACTATCTGAGTCACTATCCCAAGATATTTGGCTTGTCGCAAGATGAGTTTTTAGGATTGGGCCGGGAGAATACTGGCGATTTGTCCGCACCTCTGAATATGGCAATTTTGGCTATTAAAATGTCGAGTTTTGTCAATGGGGTGGCGGCTTTGCACGGTGTGGTGTCGCGCCCGATGTTTCAGGGTTTGTGGCCGGGTTTGCCGCAGGAAGAAGTACCGATTACTTCGATTACCAACGGGGTGCACGCTCGCAGTTGTGTGGCGAAGTCTACTCAGGAGTTGTACGATCGATACCTCGGCCCAGATTGGGAAATGACTCGCAAGGACGATCGACTCTGGGATCGGATGTCATCGATTCCTGATGAGGAATTGTGGCGCAATCACGAACGCTGTCGATCGGAGTTGGTGGTGTTCGCACGGGAGTGGCTGCAAAAGACTTTGCGTGAGCGCGGTGCGGCCCAAACGGAAATCGAACACGCGCGGGAGGCTCTCAATCCGAAGGTGCTGACGATCGGATTTGCGCGTCGTTTTGCTACTTACAAGCGGGCTACGCTGTTTTTGCGCGATGTCGATCGAATCATGCGGATCATGCGGGATCAAAATCGCCCGGTGCAGTTTGTGATTGCTGGGAAGGCTCACCCGATGGATATTCCGGGTAAGGAATTGATTCGAGATATCGTTCACTTCATCCGCGAGCACGAGACGATGAGCTCGATGGTGTTTTTACCGAACTACGACATTAACGTTGCTCGGATGATGGTTTCTGGCTGCGATGTGTGGCTGAATACGCCACGCCGCCCGCGTGAGGCTTCGGGTACTTCGGGGATGAAAGCTTCGATGAATGGTTTGCCGAATCTGAGCATCCTCGACGGATGGTGGGATGAGGCTGATTATGTTCGTACCGGTTGGCCGATCGGACATGGCGAGTTTTACGAAGATACTAAGTATCAGGATGAGGTAGAGGCGAATGCTTTGTACGACTTGATGGAAAAAGAAGTTGTACCCCTGTTTTACAACCGGGATGCTGATGGCATTCCCCGTGGTTGGACGGCGAAAATGAAGGATTCGATTCGCTTGAACTGTCCTTTCTTCAATACTGCTCGGATGGTGAAAGATTACGCGCGGCGGGCTTATTTCCCTGTGAGCGATCGATTCTTCACGATGACTTCGGATAATTGCGCTCCGGCGAAGGAGTTGTCTCACTGGAAGAAGCACGTTCTCGCGAAGTGGAAGGATATTAAGATTGAGGCTGTTGATATTTCCCAGGATAAGGAAGTTAAGGTCAATCAGTCGATCGCTGTTAAATCTCGGATTAATCTGATGGGATTGACGCCTGCGGATGTGCAAGTCGAACTTTATCAAGGTTCGGTTGATGCTAACGGAAATATTGTCGGCGGCGTGCCGGTGGTGATGGAGTATTTGGGAGAAGATTCTCAAAATGCTAGCCTTTATACGGCTGACATTACTTATACTTCTAGTGGTTTGCAAGGTTTGTCGTTGCGCGTTTTGCCGAAGCACGATAATCTCAGCAGTCCTTATGAAGCTGGCGTGATTCTCTGGGCACATTAAAGGAAGTTCGGCAACGGATTCGCTTTCTTCGGATGTAACGGATGTAACGGATGTAACGGATGTAACGGATGTCAGGAAGAGGGAATCAGGAATCAGGAAGATTTTACCTATTCTCCCCCTCTCCCACTCTCCCACTCCCTCTCTCCTTATCTTCCTTGGGGAATGATTATTTAGCCGATTGTGCGATCGCCCCCTACTAAATTCCGCTCTATTCCCAGTACCACCAGTGAGTCCGTAGATAAGCGTATAGCAAGGCATCTCGCTGTTTTTTTAAGGCTTTGAGGGCGGCAACACTGGTGGGGATTTTGGGGAGGTTTGAACCACCGATGAACGCTAATTCTTATGCGGAATATTTGCCAAATTCAGAGTGGGTTCGAGGATTTATAAATATCTACAATATACTGGCAGAGTTTCATCAATTATAGTTGACATTCTGCCAGTTTTCATTGTTAGTGGCGTTGCTGAATCACAGGTATAAATTCCCGATTTGGGGATTATTATAACCCAAGTATTGTGAGTTTTGTAACTTCCGATAAAAGTTGATTCATACCGTGAATCAGCAACGCCCAGAATCTATATCCTTCAATATGAAAGCCGCCGAACAAAATAGTGGTGCCAAAATAGTCACACTTTTTCATACTGCTATTCCATAAAATTGAAGGAACCTTTGAGACACCTCTAGTTTAGCTTATTTACCCACAGCCGCTGGCTGCTGACGGTTTCGCACTTCCAGAAAAATCAACAAAGCATTAACATCAGCCGGATTTACCCCACCAATTCTGGCAGCTTGGCCAATAGTCAGCGGTTTTACCTTAGCCAACTTTTCCCGCGATTCTTTGGAGAGAGTTGTAATTGCCATGTAATCCAAATCCGCAGGCAATTGTCGGCGTTCGTGTTTGGCAATGTCATCGATTTGATTTTGCTGTCTTTGCAGATAGCCGGAATATTTGATATCAATTTCTGCACCATCTTTCTCAGCCAACTTCAGACTAGAATTGCCTAAATTGTAGCGTTCCAAATCCACATAATGAAAACCAGGACGACGCAACAAATCAGCAAGAGTAATTGAACCTTTAATCGCTTGTTGAGTGTCTGCAAAAATTGCCTTACCTACTTCCTCGTGCTCTTTCACCCGCGTCGAGTACAAGCGTTCCTTCTCTGCCACAATATTAGCTTGTTTGCGATCGAACAACTCCCAGCGGCGATCGTCAATCAAACCAATTTCCCGTCCCAGCGGCGTCAAGCGTTGATCCGCATTGTCCGATCGCAATAATAGCCGATATTCCGATCGCGAAGTCAACATCCGGTAAGGTTCCCGCAAATCCTTCGTACACAAATCATCGATCAAAGTGCCGATATAACTTTGCTCGCGAGGAAAGACAATCATCTCCTGATTTTTCGCAAACCTGGCCGCATTAATCCCCGCCACAATCCCCTGTGCAGCCGCCTCCTCATATCCAGTTGTACCGTTAACCTGACCCGCGCAAAATAGCCCTTCAATCTTCTTAGTCATCAGGGTCGGATAACACTGAGTGGCCGGCAAATAATCATACTCCACAGCATAAGCAGGGCGCATCATCTCGCACTTTTCCAAACCCGGAAGAGTCCGCAGCATTTGCAATTGCAAATTTTCCGGTAAACCAGTAGAAAATCCTTGGATATAAAGTTCAGGAATATCTCTACCTTCCGGTTCAATAAAAATCTGGTGACTTTCCTTATCTGCAAACCGCACAATCTTATCTTCAATACTCGGACAATAGCGCGGCCCCTTCGCATCAACCCAGCCGCCGTAGACTGGAGAAAGGTGCAAATTGTCTCTAATTAACTGATGAGTAGCTGGCGTAGTTCTAGTCAAATAACAAGGCATTTGTTCCCGTTCGATCCAAACTTCTGGATCGAAACTAAACCAGCGAACCTCTGCATCTCCAGGCTGCGGTTCCAGGTGGGTGTAATCGAGAGTACGTTTGTCAACTCTTGCCGGAGTTCCTGTTTTTAACCGGCCCGTTTCAAAGCCCAAACGATTGAGAGTTTCCGTCAAACCAACGGCCGCAAATTCTCCCGCACGTCCGGCGGGCATCGACTTATTGCCCACCCAAATCGTGCCACCTAAAAAAGTACCTGTGGTGAGAATTACTGCTTTGCATTCAAAGGCGACGCCGAAGTATGTTTCTACTCCGATAACTTCTTCGTTTTTGCCCAAAACTAAATCTGTTACCATCGCTTCGCGGATGGTCAAATTGGGTTGATTTTCGACAATATTATTCATCACAGCGGCGTATTCCCGCTTGTCAGTTTGAGCTCGCAGCGCCCACACTGCGGGGCCTCTCGAAGCGTTGAGGACACGCTTTTGTAAGTAGGTGCGATCGGCCATTTTGCCAATTTCCCCGCCTAACGCATCAACTTCGTTAGTGAGTTGGGTTTTAGCCGGGCCGCCGACCGCCGGATTGCAAGGTTGCCACGCAATTTTGTCGAGGTTGAGGGTGAGGAGAAGGGTGCGACATCCGAGGCGAGAAGTGGCGAGGGCGGCTTCACAGCCGGAGTGTCCGCCACCTACTACGATGATGTCGAAACTGTCTTGGAATTGTACGGGCGAAGTCGGGGTCATGGTTTATACTGAGTTGCACGGACTCATATTTGACATATTAGCAGTTATAGTGATAGTTGTGGCATTCCGTTAACTTTCACACCGACATTTTTATGGTTGGCATGGCTCGTTTTGGTTGGATAGTAGATGACGAACCCACAGACATATACTTTTTTGGTTGTAAAAATGGTGAGTGGGTAGATTGGCATGATGAAGATGATGAAGATGATTGCTCCCGCTACGAACACTACTTCTCTAGCGGTATTGAGTTTGAATATCTAGGTCACAAAATTATCTTGACCGCAGAGGAGATAAATAATGACTGGGAACCTGAGGATGCTGCTGAGTTGGTTCAAGCTCTCAATCTCCCCTGCGAACTGCCCGATGCTCTCACAAAAGAAGTGATTTATGAGAGATTAGAAGGTTGTTACTGGAGCGTAGATGGAGAAGAGCAAAAGATAGATATAGTATGGTCTCAAGTGACAAATGTCAAGTGGGCGAATTTAGAAGCAGAGGAAAAATGTAAATTTATCAACACAAGCGATCGAAACAGTGAAAATATACAGCCATGTGAATTCTGCTATCGCCCCCGGGAATATGATTATTATACGTATGAGTGGAACTTCTCTAGCGGTATTGAGTTTGAATATCTAGGTCACAAAATTATCTTGACCGCAGAGGAGATAAATAATGACTGGGAACCCGAGGATGCTGCTGAGTTGGTTCAAGCTCTCAATCTCCCCTGCGAACTGCCCGATGCTCTCAAAAAAGAATTGATTGATGACAGATTAAAAGGTTGTTATTGGAGTGTGGATGGAGAAGACCAAAAGATAGATATAGTAGGGTCTCAAGTGACAAAAGCCAAGTGGGTAAATCTACAGAAACCGCAGTGTAAATTTAAAGCGAGCGGTCAGTTTTTTGAAGAAGAAAATGAAGATGATGAACAAAGATATTATTACATTTTTAACAGAGGCATCGCTTTTACATATCTCGATCGCCGAATAATCATGTCACCCAATGACTTAAAATCTTTGCATATTAGTGCAGTTTCCATGTTGCTGGAAGTCCTAAATCTAGACGAAGATTGAGTCGCTATGTATGCGATTTCGATTGAAATGAGGGTAAAATAGCGTTGTTACAGCTCTTCCTTAGCGTCCTTCGCGTCTTCGCGGTTCAATAATTCCGTACTATTGCAGTTTTGCGCTATGTTAGACAAAAAAATCTCAACAAGCGTACACAAGTGAAATACTTCTTCTTATCCGACGGCTGGAAAGTTGGGCGCGTTTGGGGCGTCGGCGGCGAGTGGAGTCACGCCGCCTGGAGGCGGGCGCCGGACATCCAACAGCTCAACCTCTGTCTTTCCGATCGCAACGAAAAAATGTGGCTCTACCGCGTAGAAGACGCCGTACTCATGGTAGAAGTCCAACCAGCAGTCCGTCCCGATCCTGCCGATCCCGCCAAAAATATCGGCAACGTCACCCTCACCAGACTGATCGATGCCGAGCAAGTCCTCGAACGCCTCGGGACGATCGCCGCCCGCTGCGAAATGGGCAACCCGCAACTAATGTAATGCTCAACATATTGCAATCGGTTCTAACACTCGATACACTTCTTTAAATAACTTTCATTTTTATGCCTCCACCTTTGAAGGTAGATGGCAGTCGGCAAAAGGCAGAGTTTAAACCCTGCAGGTAACTGCTGGGGATTCAGAATCTGATTTTTCCGTAAAAATAGACATCATCACTTACACCTTGGAGAACCGCAGTCAATGGGACTACCCTGGTATCGCGTACACACAGTCGTCTTAAATGACCCAGGCCGATTGATTTCTGTACACTTAATGCACACTGCCCTCGTGGCAGGTTGGGCCGGCTCAATGGCCCTTTATGAACTAGCAGTTTTTGACCCCACAGACCCAGTTCTGAACCCAATGTGGCGTCAAGGGATGTTCGTGTTGCCCTTCATGACTCGCTTGGGAGTTACGGGTTCTTGGGGCGGTTGGAGCATCACCGGCGAAGGTAACGTCGATCCGGGCTTCTGGTCCTTTGAAGGCGTCGCTGTTGCTCACATCGTCCTCTCGGGCCTGCTGTTCTTAGCAGCAGTTTGGCACTGGGTATTTTGGGACTTAGAACTTTTCAGAGACCCTCGCACCGGCGAACCAGCCCTCGACTTGCCAAAAATGTTTGGCATTCACCTGTTCCTCTCCGGCTTGCTCTGCTTCGGCTTCGGCGCATTTCACCTTTCGGGACTTTTTGGCCCGGGAATGTGGGTGTCCGACCCCTACGGCCTGACCGGTCACGTCCAGCCAGTGGCACCTGCTTGGGGCCCTGAAGGCTTTGACCCGTATAATCCGGGCGGCATCGTGGCTCACCACATTGCAGCGGGCGTAGTCGGCGTAATTGCCGGTTTGTTTCACTTGACAGTGCGGCCGCCGGAACGTCTTTACAAAGCCCTGCGGATGGGGAATATCGAAACTGTACTTTCTAGCAGTATCGCTGCCGTATTCTTCGCAGCCTTTGTGGTTGCGGGTACGATGTGGTACGGTTCTGCTGCGACTCCGATCGAACTTTTTGGCCCGACTCGCTATCAGTGGGACAGTGGCTATTTCCAACAAGAAATCGATCGCAGAGCTCAAGCTACCTTGGCCGGTGGCCAGGGCTTCCAAGAAGCTTACGAACAAATTCCCGAAAAATTGGCTTTCTACGACTACGTGGGCAACTCTCCTGCTAAAGGCGGTTTGTTCCGGGCCGGCGCGATGGTCAATGGCGACGGTATTGCTAAATCTTGGCTGGGCCATCCAGTATTTACTGACAGCGAAGGTCGGGTATTGTCGGTTCGCCGCCTCCCCAACTTCTTTGAAACTTTCCCAGTCATTTTGACGGACAAAGATGGGGTCGTTCGCGCTGATATTCCCTTCCGCCGTGCTGAATCAAAATACAGCTTTGAACAAAGCGGAGTTACCGTCAGCTTCTACGGCGGCGAACTTAACGGTCAAACCTTTAATAATCCTCTAGATGTTAAGAAGTTTGCTCGCGCTGCTCAAAAAGGTGAAGTGTTTGAATTCGATCGCGAAACATTGAATTCGGACGGGGTTTTCCGCACTTCGACTCGCGGTTGGTTCACTTTTGGACACGTTTGCTTTGCTTTGCTATTCTTCTTCGGCCATATCTGGCACGGTTCTCGGACTATTTTCCGCGACGTGTTTGCTGGAGTTGAGGCTGACCTGGAAGAACAAGTCGAGTGGGGCCTGTTCCAAAAGGTGGGCGACGTGACAACAAGAAGAGAAGAATCTCTCTAAATTTCGCCAGCCTCTGGGTAGGGGGGAGACTTCCCCGCTGCACAAAAACCCGGTTTCTTCAAGAAACCGGGTTTTTTTAGTTAATAATAAAACCAACAATTAAGATAAAATAATACGGCAAGGGAAGATAGGGAAAATTTAACATGGAAAGTGTTGCTTACATTTTGATTCTGGCTTTAGCCATAGGCGTACTATTTTTTGCGATCGCCTTTCGGGAACCTCCCCGGATTGGCAAATAATTAGCTATACGCCTCCAGCAAGTCCAAAATATCTTGAACCGGACTGCGGTTAGCCCGCATCATAGTGATCTAATTTGGTGCGGGACTATTTCTCCGCTGTGTGCTAAGTGATTTTTCTAGTCCAGCCATTCATCAGACCCCAGGCGGTTAGATGAATGGCAATTTGCTGGCAATGCCTGTTAAAATCAGCAATCATGCGCTGTTCCTCCTGCCAACACACAAATAGCCGCGTTCTAGAATCGCGTTCAGCCGAGTCAGGTCAAAGCATCCGTCGGCGGCGCGAGTGTTTGAGCTGCCAGCACCGCTTCACAACTTACGAACGCATAGAATTTGTGCCGATTACGGTGATCAAGCGGGACGGCAAGCGCGAATCTTTTGACAGGTCAAAATTAGTCAGGGGATTGATTCGGGCCTGCGAAAAAACAGGTTTGTCTTCCGGGCATCTCGAAACTCTGGCCGAAGAAATTGAGGCCCAACTCCAAGGTCGATCGCTCCGAGAAATCGCCAGTTCAGAAATAGGGGAACTGGTGCTGTTGCACCTGCGACCGCTCAGCGAAGTCGCTTATGTCCGTTTTGCCTCGGTATATCGGCAATTTCGAGGTATCCGAGATTTTGTAGATACCCTAAATCACCTTCAGAATCCCCTCAACGAAGCTGAAGATACAGAAACTACACCGAATTTTGACGCAGATTTGCCGGATTCGGAATCAGTCGATCGAGAAAGCCCAGCGTCCTGCGCTACTCCCAGCTAAGCTCGCTTAAATTAATTTTAAACCAGTATGCGGGTAAGTTATAATAGTCTACTTGACTCGGAATGTTAAGATTCAACGTTTTAACACAGAGTATGGAGTAACAGTAATGGCAAGCGCTGGTGTGCAGTTGCACCTGGCAAAAGTTAGCAACAACTGACTTTAGTAAAAGATTTTGAAAAAAGTTAATCGCTTTTTAACCAAAATCTCTAATATCTGCCGGCACAAACGAAAAACATGAAGGAGAGAAATCCTAGGAAACTATTCGCATGGTCAATCTCAAAACCACAGTCAAAGACATCGGCTTTACTCACGAAGATTTTGCAGCCCTACTTGATAAATATGACTATCACTTTAGCCCGGGCGATGTAGTAGCGGGTACAGTTTTTAGTATAGAACCGAGGGGCGCTCTGATTGATATCGGTGCTAAAACAGCAGCGTACATTCCCATTCAGGAAATGTCCATCAATCGAGTGGAAAGCCCTGAAGAGGTATTGCAATCAAACGAAACCAGAGAATTTTTCATTCTAACCGATGAAAATGAAGACGGACAATTAACCCTGTCCATCCGGCGCATCGAATATATGCGGGCGTGGGAAAGAGTGCGACAACTGCAAGCAGAAGATGCCACAGTACGATCGCAAGTATTTGCCACCAACCGCGGCGGCGCACTCGTGAGAATAGAAGGCTTGCGAGGCTTTATTCCCGGTTCTCATATAAGTACCCGCAAACCGAAGGAAGAATTAGTCGCCGAAGAATTACCATTAAAATTCTTAGAGGTAGACGAAGACCGCAACCGCCTAGTGTTGAGTCATCGTCGCGCCTTAGTTGAGCGCAAGATGAACCGCCTCGAAGTCGGGGAAGTCGTCATCGGTACAGTACGCGGTATCAAGCCTTACGGTGCCTTTATCGACATCGGCGGCGTCAGCGGCTTGCTGCACATCTCGGAAATTTCGCACGATCACATCGATACGCCTCATAGCGTCTTCAATGTCAACGACGAAGTGAAAGTGATGATCATTGACTTGGATGCCGAGAGGGGCCGGATTTCTCTCTCCACCAAGCAGTTGGAACCGGAACCGGGCGCGATGGTCAAAAATCGCGAATTGGTATACGAAAAAGCTGAGGAAATGGCAGCTAAGTTCCGCGAGAAAATGCTCGCTCAAAAGCAAGCTAAAGCAGGCATAGACATTCCTGTAGACTCGATCGATGCTGATGATGAGCTCTCCGACGAAATACTCGAAGATGTACCCTCAGCAATGGAAGAGGATCTGCCGGAAGTAGCACCTGAAGCAGCACCTGAAGCAGCACCTGAAGCAGCACCCGAAGCAGTATTAGATGTAGAGGAAGAAATCCCTCCTGCGACGGAAGAATAACATCGCAGTTAGTGCAATTAAAAGAGGGAAAATTCCCTCTTTTTTTTTGAGTTAGTTATTAGTCATTAGTCGCTTCTCGGTGGTTGACAATTGCCAATTCCCAATTGCCAATTCCCCATTCTTAATTACCCAGATTTAAGATATTTCTGTAGACGGATGCAGCGATCGCACTTTGAATTAAAAAAAGTGACAGCGCGATCAATCTGCCTAAATAGGCATCGCCTTCCTGGTGCTAATTTGTTAAGATTTATAAAGATCAGAGACATCGGCACAGGTGCAAGCTCATCAGAATTCTCACTGCAGAACCAACCAGACGAGCAAATTATACAACAAAATTCTTATAAATTTCTTGCCCTGACGGTCAAAGGCAAGTGGATTATGAACATCGAACTATTAAAAGAAAAATTAGAACAGCTAAAAAAACGTCCCAATTGTAGCAAAGGAACGATCGACCAAATCGAAAACTGGTTAACCGGTTCCCACATTTTGCAAAGATTGAGAATTAATCCTTACTACGTAGCAGGCGATACAGTCAAGAATGTTAAAAAAATTACTTCCGAATTTCTGCACGGAGTGATAGCCGGTGCCTTCGACTTGCACTGGGATATTCACTGCCCCCACTGCAACATGATTACAGAAGAATTTAAGGATTTGGCAGACACATCAGAAATGTCTTTTTGCCCGATGTGCGAGCGCGAGTTTAAAATTGATTTGCTCGATCGTGTCGAAGTTACTTTTTCCCTAAACAAAGAAATCGAAGACCCGCAACTGCGGCCCGTCTGCGCTCCCCCTCCCGTACTCCAGAGCAAACTGCAACTGGTAACGCCTTTATACTGCACCGAATCCGAGACTGTCACCTTAGAAAAAGGTAGATACCGCTACTGCTGTCCCCTGACTTTAGCTAAAGGGATTTTAAAGGTTGAAGGCCCAGAAACAGAAGAGATACAAGAAATTAAACTCCAGCAGTTAGCCGGCCCAGATTTCGATAAAAAAGAGCTTGCCGTGCGTCCGGGAAAAGTCAAGATAGAATTAACTAATGCCGAACACAATTTGTCGGGGCTGATTTTGCATTCAGATGAATTGCCCGATGAATTGACAGTAGAACAACTGCCCCTGCGGCTATCAGGAATGCAACTGCTTCATCACCCGGATTATAAGCGTTTGTTCGGCGATCAAGTAATATCGGAAAGAGAGCGAGTCAAGATTCGGGCGATTACTATTATGTTTACTGATATTACTGGTTCTACCAGAATGTACGAAACACTGGGAGATACCAAAGCTTACAATATTGTGCGCGATCATTTTGAAATTTTCTTTGACTCGATCGAGAAATTTGGCGGAAAAGTAATTAAAACCATCGGCGATGCTGTCATGGCTTCCTTTATCAGCAACGAACAAGCAATTATGGCTGTCGCTGGTGCTGTAGGCTGTTTGAGAGAGTATAACTCCACTCGCCAACCACAAGAGTGGATTCAAGTCAGGATTGGCATTCACCGAGGTACGGCTTTGCTGGTAAATCTTAATAATTCGATCGACTATTTTGGCTCTACAGTCAACAAAGCCGCCCGCATTCAAAATCTTTCTAAAAGTGACGAAGTTTCTTTTTCCGAAGATGTTTACAGCGACGAAGCATTTTTAACAGCATTAAAAGCTGCTGGAGTGTCCGAAATTCACAAACGAGTAGAAGATTTAAAAGGAATACAAGGCGCACAAGTCGCTTATACTGCTAGAATTAATATGGAATCAGTAATCCCGCTGTCTGCTACACTTGTCGCTGAAAAAAGCTAAGTACAAAAGCAGATATACTACTTGGTTATTGCCAGCCTCTCGTTACGATCGCCGCAACAGCAGATAGAGTTGTTCGAGAGCGCTCAGATCATGGCTCCCACAGTGTAGGTCATCCTTAAAGGATCTTCATAATGCCGATAGCTCAAGTAGGCTTTGATACAAATAGTCCGAATTACTGAGCCAGACGCTTAGCAAATATGTTGGCTCCTAAATAACTGAAGTCGAGGACTTCATATTATGACTTCTCCTCAATTATCTCCAGAAAATACACTCGAATCGATCGCACCAGCCGCCCTCGATTGCGAACAATTAGCCGAAACCGATGCCCCGTTTCCCATTGTTGGGATTGCCGCCTCAGCAGGAGGTTTGGAAGCATTCACGCAGTTACTGAGCCATTTACCGACAGATACGGGTATGGCGTTTGTGCTGATTCAGCATTTAGACCCCAATCACAAAAGTCTGCTGAGCGAGATTCTCGCGAGAACGACGCAAATGCCTGTTAATGAGGTAGAAGACGGCGTAGCTGTAGAGCCCAATCAAGTCTACGTTATTCCGCCCAACACCAAGATGGTGGTATATAAAGGCGTGCTGCAACTATCACCGCGCGAGAAGATTTATGGCAAATATATGCCGGGAGATGCGTTTTTTACCTCATTGGCGCTCGATCGCGGACACAAAGCAATCGCCGTAGTTTTATCCGGGGGAGACGGAGACGGTTCACTCGGGCTCAAGGCCATCAAAGCAGCCGGAGGCATGACTTTTGCTCAATGTCAAGACACAGCAAAATTCGATAGTATGCCGAATACCGCTGTTGCCACAGGCAATGTCGATTTCGTTCTGCCACCGGAAAAAATTGCCGAGGAACTGGCAAACTATAGTCACAATCCCCTTCTCACTGGCCCGCTTCCCATGACAAAAGTTGAGGAATCGCCCGAACAGGGAGATGCCCTGGCCACTATTTTTGCGCTGCTGAAATCCACCACAGGCGTTGATTTTAGCCACTACAAACCCACCACGATCGCTCGACGCATCCAGCGACGGATGGTGTTGTACAAGCTGGAAAGCTTGGATGATTACGCCCAACATCTTCGACACAATTCGGCTGAAGTCACAGCCCTGTATGAAGAAATCCTGATCCACGTTACCAGTTTCTTTCGCGATCCCGAAGCATTTGAAAAGTTAAAAGAACTGGTTTTCCCCACGATTACCCAAAATAAATCGGCAGAAACTCCGATTCGGATTTGGGTGGCAGGATGTTCGACAGGTGAAGAAGTTTATTCGATCGCCATTTGCTTGTTAGAGTTTTTGGGCGATCGAGCCATCCAGCCACCGATCCAGATTTTTGCCACGGACATTGGCGAACAGGCGATCGGCAAAGCGAGGTCTGGCGTCTACTCAGAAAACCAGATGGTAGATGTTTCACCAGAACGACGTACTCGCTTCTTTATTGCCGAAGTAGGAGGTAGCTATAGAATCAGCAAGGCAGTCCGCGAACTTTGTGTATTTGCCCGACAAGACTTAGGCAGCGACCCGCCTTTTTCCAATATCGATTTAGTTAGCTGTCGGAATGTGCTGATCTACTTGGGAGAGTCATTGCAAAAAAAAGTGATGCCGATTTTCCATTACAGTCTTAAGCCAACGGGCTTTCTCCTGTTAGGCACTTCTGAGAGTACCGGAGAATTTTCCTACTTGTTTACTTCAGTGGATAAAAAGTCTAAAATTTATGCCAAAAAGTTGAATGCGACTCGTCCCAATTTTTCGTTTACGCTGAGTTCCTATCCCGTCGTTAAAGCACCTGAACGGCAGGAAGTGAAGGACAATTTTACGAATAGCTTGGATTTACAACAAGAAACTGACCAACTGATTTTAAATCGATATGCCCCAGCCAGTGTGGTTGTCAACGAGCAGATGAAAATCCTGCAAGTGCGGGGAGACATCGATCCTTACTTGAGAGTGGTAGCCGGAACGCCCGACTTAAACTTGCTGGCAATGGCAAGGGCAGGCTTGCTGGTTGAGCTTCGCACCGCGATTTATCAGGCACAAACGCAGAACGCAACCATTAGGAAAGAAAGGGTATTGCTTGAATCGGGCGGACGATCGAGTATCGTCAATTTTGAGGTGATTCCCTTCCAGCCACAGGCCGTCGAAGGACGCTACTTTTTGGTGCTATTTGAAGAGGTTTCACCCACGGTGCTTAACCTCAGCATCCTCACTTCTGAAAGCTTAGATCAAGCGGATCTATATCCTGAAATTGAGCTGCTGAGGCAGCAACTTGCAGCCGCTAACCAAGAAAAAACTGCGGCTCAAGCCCAACTGCAAGCGGTGATCCAGGATCAGGAAAGTCTCAACCAAGACCTCAAAGTTGCGAACGAAGAAATCCTATCGAGCAACGAGGAGTTGCAAAGCACCAATGAGGAGTTAGAAACTGCCAAAGAAGAGATTCAAGCCACTAACGAGGAACTCACTACCACTAACGATGAACTTCGCAGCCGAAATATTGAACAAAGCCTGGTCAATAACGATCTGATAAATTTGCTTTCCAATATCAATATCCCTATCTTAATGCTGACAAACGATTTACAGATTCGACGTTTTACGCCAACGGCCCAGCAAATTTTTAGTGTGATTCCCACAGATGTTGGACGACCCTTTAGCGACATCCGCTCAACTCTGAATGTTGCTGACTTGGAACAGATGATTTTGGAGGTGATTGATACTCTCCAGACGAAAGAACAAGAAGTTCAAACTTTATCGGGATATTGGTACAACCTCCGCATTCGTCCTTACCGGACAACAGAAAACCAGATTGACGGTGTGGTGATGGTTTTGCTGGATATCGATGCTCTTAAACGCAGTGCCAGAACCTTGGATGAGGCCCGAAATTATGCTGAAACCATTGTGGAAACTGTGCAAACGCCTTTAGTCGTCCTAGATGCTGATTTCCGCGTGAATAAAGCAAATCGCTCGTTCTATGAAATGTTTCAGGTTTCACCGTCAGAAACAGCAAAATCTTCGCTGTTTGAGCTAGGCAACGGGCAGTGGAATATCCCCCAAGTGCGATGGATTCTGGAAGATATTCTGGTTAGTGATGTTCAGCTTCAAGATTATGAGTGGACTCACCTATTTGATAATATCGGGCCCAAAACCATGCTGCTGAATGCTTGTAAACTTGAACGAGAAGATCAAGCTTTAATGATTCTGTTGTCGATCGAGGATATCACGGAGCGCAAGCAGTTGGAGACAGTACGATCGCAATTATTACTGCAGGAACAGTTTGCCCGCCACCAGGCAGAAACAGCCAACCGTAGTAAAGATGAATTTCTGGCGAATCTCTCCCACGAATTACGCAATCCCCTGACTCCGATCCTGGGCTGGGCACAAATTCTGCGTTCGGGGAAACTGAAGGAACCAGCCTTTACTAAGGCTTTAGAGGTGATCGAGCGCAGCGCGAGAGCGCAATCTCAGTTAATCGAAGATATCCTGGATATTTCCCGGATTACGAGTGGTAAGCTTCAACTGTGCATTTGTCCGATCGATCTGCGGTTAGTGGTGCAAGCTGCGCTGGAGGGGGTTGAATTATCAGCCGAAGCAAAAAACATTCAAATTGTTTCGCAGTTGATTTCTACGACTGTTTTAGGGGATATCAATCGCTTGCAGCAAGTTGTGTGGAATCTTCTGTCTAATGCGATTAAGTTTACTCCGGCGGGGGGACGACTGGAAATCATGCTATCGACGATCGAGAATCATGCTCAACTTCGAGTCAGCGATACGGGAAAAGGCATTGGGGCAGAATTTTTGCCGTATATTTTCGATCGTTTCCATCAAGGCGATGCCAGCAGCGTTAAGGCAAATCAAGGGCTGGGATTGGGTTTGTCGATCGTGCGTCACCTGGTTGAATTGCACGGGGGAACGGTGCAAGCCGAAAGTCCGGGTGAGGAACAAGGAACTACAATGACTGTGAGATTGCCGTTGCGATCGCTGCCTCCAGAGTTGACATCGGCGATCGATTTAAAGTCAACTGCTTTGGTAGGGCCTTTAAACGTTTCTAGTGATCGCGTCCCCTCTCTCGAAGGCTTGCACATCTTAGCCGTAGACGATCAGATCGATACGCGCGAGTTCTTACAATTTGTGCTTGAAGGCTATGGGGCTGAGGTTTTGGCAGTTGCATCTGCCAGAAGTGCGATCGCTGCTTTGACTGAAAATCCGCGCAGATATGACGTGCTAATCTCCGATCTCGGAATGCCAGAGGAAGATGGGTATTTCTTAATTCGAGAAGTGCGAGCTCTTGCTGCGGAAGCCGGAGGAGAAATCCCAGCCGCGGCGCTGACTGCCTATGCGAGCGATAAAGAACGCAAAAGAGCGATCGAAGCTGGTTTTCAAAGGCACATGGTTAAGCCGATCGAGCCGGTTGTACTAGGATTAATGGTGGCTAATTTAGTAGGACGATTTTAAATATTTTGGAGTGTTGATTTATGATGTTTGAGATTAGATTAGGCAGTTAAACTCTTGTCCCCCGGAGATCCCCCTAAATCCCCCTTAAGAAGGGGGACTTTGAGTGCTTCATGTCCCCCCCTTTTTAAGGGGGGTTAGGGGGGATCGATCCGAGATTAGGAGGATGATGACCAAATTAAACGACTCGAATTTCCACCTACCTTACAACCCAAAACTCATCCCTATCGCTAAGGAACTTCGGAAAAATCCCACTCCAGCCGAAAAGAAACTTTGGGAAGATTTTCTGAGAAATTTCCCTTTTAGAGTTTTGAGACAGCGGCCGATCGACAATTTTATTGTAGATTTTTATTGTGCTGCTTTAAGATTGGTAATTGAGGTTGATGGCGAGAGTCATTTTACTGAACAGGGGAAACAATATGATGCGGAAAGAACAGGGATTTTCGAGGGGTATGGACTGCAAGTTGTCAGGTTTACGAATGTTGATGTGTTGCAGTGTTTCGAGGGAGTTTGTCAGGAGTTGTTGGGTGCGTGCGATCGTCATTCTTAGGGCCAGATATCCCCTAACACTCCTTAATAAGGGGGGGGACAAGAGTACGATATATCTCCTAATAGTTAAGGCCAGATCCCCCCTAGCCCCCCTTAATAAGGGGGGGACAAGAGAGTTATGTTGCGCTAAAAACAATTGCTAAAAATAGCGCAATATGGGAAGATATAAAAAAATATAAAAATTACGGAGTTCAGATTCTTGGTAACTATTAAATGTCGGGGTATTACCTTCTCGAATATCCAAGCCGTAATCTTTGACAAAGACGGCACTCTAGAGGATTCTCAAGAATTTTTGAGACTGTTGGGAATGAAGCGAGCGCGCCTCGCAGACGCTCAAATTCCGGGCGTTGGAGAGCCTTTACAAATGGCTTTCGGCATCGAAGCTGGCAGCATCGACCCCACAGGCTTGCTAGCAGTCGGTAGTCGTAGGGAAAATGAGATTGTGGCGGCGGGATACATCGCCGAAACCGGCAGGGGATGGCTGGAATCTTTAACTATTGCGCGCCGCGCTTTTGACGAAGCTGACGAAATGTTTAAAAATAGTGCTGTTTCTCCTTTATTTGTCGGCAGTTTGGAAGTGCTAAAATATCTTTCGGAAGCGGGTTTGAAGCTGGGCATTCTTTCGGCTGCTACAACGGAAGTTGTGCAGAAATTTGTGAAACACCACGCATTAGCTGACTACATTCAGTTAGAAATGGGAGTTGATTCAACGGTTCATAAACCCGATCCAAAATTGTTTTTGCAAGCTTGTGAGAAACTCGGAGTAAATCCCGCAGCAACTTTGATGGTGGGAGATTCAGCGGGCGATATTCAAATGGGTAAAAATGCGGGCGCGGCTGGCTGTATCGGGATTTGTTGGGGAAAGGCCCAGGTTAGTCATTTGGAAAATGCTGATGTGGCGATCGCATCTTTGGATGAAATTACAATTTTAGCAGATTGAGCAAACATCAGATCGTCTGGGCCGATTTTGCTTGGGAAAATCTCGCTTGTAGCTGAGTCCAGATCCCCCCTAACCCCCCTTAAAAAGGGGGGGACAAGAGTGTTTTAAGTCTCCCTTTTTAACTGGAAAGAGTCTTCTATTTCGTCCCGTTAAGAAGGGGGAAAATAAAGATCATTCAAAGTCCCCCTTCTTAAGGGGGATTTAGGGGGATCTGGCCTCGGCTATAAGCGAGAGATACAAAGGTTTTTAATCTTAAGTTAACACGATAAAAAGCATTGCGGTGTCCCTACAGACAACGCAAACCCAGAATTACGACATCTCTTTCAAAGCCGTCAAGTTCGGCAACTTGTGGCATATATCCCCACCGCTGAAAGCCAAATTTCTCAAACAATCTTACACTCGGCTGATTGTGAGCAAAAATTATTCCTATGAGATTTTTAAGCTTCAATTCAGGACTCCGCACAATTGCCGATTGCAATAAATTTTGTCCGATTCCGCAGCGTTGGCGATCGGGTGCGACGTAGATGCTAACTTCTGCTGTATGCTGATAGGCAGCGCGTCCGTAGAAAATCTGCAAACTCAGCCAGCCAACAATATTTTGTTCTGATTCCATTACCCAAATTGGCCAGGAATTGGGGGAGTGTTCTCTGTACCACGGGAGGCGGCTTTCGACTGAGACTGGTTTTAAATCGGCTGTGGCCATTCTGCCCGGTATTGCTGCGTTGTATATTTGAACAATTGCTGGCAAATCGCTTTCTTCTGCGTCGCGGATTTTCATCGTTTGGTTGACTGTTAACTGTTGACTGTTGACTGTTAACTGTTGACTGTTGACTGTTAACTGTTGACTGTTGACTCTTAACTAATGACTAATGACTAATGACTAATAACTAATGACTCTTGTACAGTTCCATAATATCGCTGACAGCCATCCGCGAATTTGCTCCCAAAGTCAGCGGTGATGTGTGTCCTCGCTGCAAGTGTTCTGCCGCCGCACAGCCAATCATTGCTGCGTTGTCTGTACAATATTTTAATGGCGGAAACAATACCCGCAAGTTGTGTTTTGCTGCTGCTGCTTGTAAGTGTTTTCGGAGTCCGCTGTTTGCTGCAACTCCCCCGCCGACTACAATAGTGGTAAGCCCGAAATTTACGGCGCAGTCGATCGCTCTTTTTGTTAAACCCTTAGCTACAGTTTCCTGAAAGCTGGCCGCAATATCATTAATTGTAGAGGCAGACAAGATGCCTTCCTCACCCACATTGTTATTTTGTTTCTTGAGTTTCTGCACTAATTGCAAAACAGCAGTTTTCAAGCCGCTAAAACTACTGTCGTAGGGATGGTAGCCGCCACCTGGCAAGGAAATTCTGCCTTCTGGTAGAGGGTATGCTTGGGGATTCCCAAGGGCCGCCAATTTGTCAATCAGCGGCCCGCCGGGATATCCTAGCTGCAACAGTCTCGCGACTTTATCAAAAGCTTCGCCGGCGGCGTCGTCGCGTGTTTGTCCTACAGTTTCGTAAACGCCGCAATCTTTGACGTAAATAAAGCTAGTATGTCCCCCGGAAACTAACAAACACAAAAACGGTGGCTGCAAGTCGGGTTCGGTAAGGTAAGAAGCGTAGATGTGCCCTTCGAGGTGGTGGACGCCTAAAAAAGGTTTTTGATGGACTATTGCCAAGCTTTTCGCCGCTGTCAGCCCGACTAACAATGCACCTACTAAACCGGGAGCACAAGTCGCTGCAATGCCGTCAATTTCTGACCAACTCAGGTTTGCTTCACCGAGACACTGGGCAATTACCTGATTGAGCATTTCTAGGTGACTCCGCGAAGCCACTTCCGGCACTACCCCGCCATACTGCTCGTGGATTTTAATTTGCGATGCTACAACATTGCTGCAAACTTGACGATTCTTAACAATTGCTGCTGCTGTTTCGTCACAACTTGTTTCGATTGCGAAAATGGTTGCCATTAACTGGTAATTTTATTTGATAGGTTAGTTATTGCTAGCTTAACTAATTCGGCGCAAGTCCCCCGCTCTACCTGTACTCAGGTTATTGTTAAGGGATTTTTGCCCGATCGACAGCTAAGACCATCATCTGATGCAATGAAGGAATATCCTCACGGTATTGCTAGCTCAGCATTGACCTATGAAAACGGGAATCCCTCATTCTATTGGGCTTTGCCGCATCAATGATGGATACTTTACACTGTCAACAAACACAATCATCTGGATTCCAGATCGGCAAGTTGAAATGCTTGTACAAAAACTTATTGTTTTGTAACAAAAGGAAACAATTCCATGCGACGATTGTTTGCTGCAATTTTAGTGTTGAGTGTCTGGTTCAGTTTTGCTCCAGTTGCTTCGGCTTACAATTTAGTGCCGTGCAAAGACTCTCCCGAATTCAAGGAACTGGCTAAAAATGCACGTTCTACGAATGGCGACCCCGCATCTGCGAAAGCAAGATTCGATCGCTATTCTCAAGCTATGTGCGGCCCAGAAGGATACCCGCACTTAATCGTAGACGGCAACTTGAGCAAAGCAGGGGACTTTTTGATTCCTAGCATACTGTTCTTGTATATGGCTGGTTGGATTGGTTGGGTAGGCCGTTCTTATCTGCAAGTTACCAAAAAATCAGCAACCCCAGAGGAAAAAGAGATTATTATCGACGTTCCTTTGGCAATCAAATGTATGCTGAGCGGCGTTTTATGGCCTCTGGCAGCTCTCACATCAATCACCAGTGGTGAAATGTTTGCGAAGGACGACGAAATTACTGTTTCCCCCCGCTAAAATTGGGAAATGGAGAAGAGCTAATAGCTAACAGTTAAGTAATTAACTAGAAATTAGCAATTAGCCCTAGACCGATCGGCAATTACCAACTGTCTCGAATTTTCAGGAGCAGAATTCATGCAATATTTTGTCAAGTTTCTTTCGACCGCCCCAGTATTGGCTATCCTTTGGCTCTCTATTCAAGGCGCGGCTTTAATTGAATTTAACCGCTTTTTCCCCGACCTGCTTTTCCATCCGATGCCTTAAGATTTGAAGGAAATTAGGTTGCAAAACCTAGGAGAAAAAAGTTGAGAGTTTTGAGTTTTGAGTGATGAGTTACAGGTTAATTTAAAGCTCAAACATCAAAGCTCTCAAACGAGAGTAGTTGGTGCAAGACCAGCGCATAAATGGGTAAAAGCCCAGGATCTAAACTATTTAGTTATCAAATTAGTTCGCAATGACTAATGACTAATGGCTAATGACTAATGACTAATGACTAATGACTAATGACTAATGACTAATATTTTGAATCGATGAAGTCTTATCTCGCCGCAGCAATTCAAATGACTAGCTTGCCTGACCTGCAAAAAAATTTGGTTCAGGCAGAGGAATTAATCGACCTGGCAGTACGTCGGGGTGCGGAGTTAGTTTCCTTACCAGAAAATTTCTCGTTTATGGGAGAAGAGGAGGAAAAGATTGCTCAAGCAGAGGCGATCGGACTCCAAAGCGAAAAATTCCTCAAAACGATGGCCCAACGCTTCCAGGTAACGATTCTGGGCGGCGGATTTCCAGTGCCGACTCCAGGGGGGAAGGTATACAATACTTGTTTGCTGGTAGACCCAAATGGCACTGAAGTGGCAAGGTACCAAAAAGTACATTTGTTCGATGTGGATGTTCCCGACGGCATTACTTACAGGGAATCGAACACTGTGAAAGCTGGTGAAGATTTGCCATCGGTTTATGTGTCGCCGGAGTTGGGGACGCTGGGACTTTCTGTGTGCTATGACGTGCGGTTCCCGGAAGTGTACAGGCATTTGTCGTACAAGGGGGCGGATATTTTGTTCGTGCCCGCGGCGTTTACTGCTTACACTGGCAAGGATCACTGGAAGGTTTTGTTGCAAGCTAGGGCGATCGAGAATACTTGTTATATGATTGCCCCTGCACAAACTGGCCGCCACTACGGTCGCCGTCAAACACACGGTCACGCGATGATTATAGATCCTTGGGGTGTGGTTTTGGCGGATGCTGGAGAGGAACCGGGTGTGGCGATCGCAGAAATTAATCCCGATAGACTAGAACAAGTCCGCCGCCAGATGCCATCTCTGCAACACCGGGTTTTTCTATGAAGGAATTTTGAGATTAATTAATCTCAAAATTTCAGTCCGCGTCAGCGACAAGACCTGAAAACTTTTTATTCGAGCGAGGAATTGTGTCGTTGCGTACACAAAAAAACTTAGCTCATGTGGGTGCGATCGACAAAAATAAGCGGGTGGGGGCGGATTTAGGCTGATCGATGAGTGGTATTGTCGATCGGAGGTGACTCTGGCCCCCACAGCTTAATATATTGTTTTTTCCCGCAGATGAACAGCGAATAATATCAAATCCGTTAGCATCGGAATAGTAAATTCGAGTTCACTGTTGACGGCGTTGAGTGTTGAGTGTTGACGCCGTGAACAGTCAACACTCAACCGTAAACAGTCAACATCATTCCGGTGTAACCGGAAATGATATAACTCGCGATAAAATGTCTAATGCAGGTTCAATGGGCGTGCACTTCTGCTAAAAGGCGAATTGGCGAAAGTAGAATTGCACGAAATGCGTCTTTTTGGAGAAATGAAACACACTCTTTCGGTTTTAGTTGAAGATGAAGCGGGTGTCCTCACTCGAATTGCTGGTTTGTTTGCCCGTCGGGGTTTTAATATTGAAAGTCTCGCCGTTGGCCCGGCGGAGCAAGTGGGAATATCTCGGATTACAATGGTTGTACCCGGAGATGACCAGGTTATCGAGCAGTTGACCAAGCAACTGTACAAGTTGATTAACGTGCTTAAAGTTCAGGATATAACGGAAATTCCCTGTGTGGAACGGGAGTTGATGTTGCTGAAAGTTAATGCTGCTAGCGGGACGCGATCGGAGATAATTGAGTTAGCTCAAATTTTCAGAGCCCGCGTGGTGGATATTGGTGATGATACGCTGACATTGGAAGTTGTCGGAGATCCCGGTAAAATGGTGGCGATCGTCCAGGTTCTGAATAGATTTGGGATTAAGGAAATTGCTCGTACTGGGAAAATTGCCCTGACGCGGGAGTCGGGGGTAAATACTGAGTTTCTCAAGTCTTTGGAAGCGAAAGTTTAAGGAAGTTGACTGTTGACTGTTGACGGTTGACTGTTGGTAGTTGACTGTTGACGGTTAATGGTTTGCCATCAACTATGTTAAAGGAGCTAAGATGGAAAGCTTCCAACAGCTACAAGTTTATTAATGAGCTGAAAAAATATCAAACGAAATATGGTTTATTGTTAAAAAATAGGACGACTTTGCGAAGGATACGATGGGCAAACAAATAGTGCGATCGGCTGATAGTGTTGGTGCTAATATTGCAGAAGGACATGGACGCTATAGCTGCCAAGATAATCAGCGTTTTGTGAAAATTGCTCTTGGGCTCCTTAAACGAAACAAGACACTGGTTAAGACTTGACGGAGCTCGAAATCTTTTAACTCAAGAACAGAGCGATCGCCTGCATCCCTTATTAAATGAACTTTCACCAAAACTTAATGCTTATCTTAACTCACTCAAACAAAAAACCAAAGGTTAACAGTCAACAGTCAACAGTTAACAGTCAAATTACCATTTGGGTTGACTTTCTATCAAAAGTGTGGCTGCGATGCTGTCTATCGGCTTTGAGAAAAAGTATCCTTGTCCGTATTCGCATTGCAGTGCTCTGAGTAAATTAAGCTGTTCGCTGGTTTCGATTCCTTCAGCAATTACATCCATACCTAAATGACTGGCTAAAATTAAAATAGTCTGTACAATAGCTTCGTTCCCTTCATCTTCAGTCATGCGACTGACAAAAGCTCGATCAATTTTTAAAGCATCAGTTGGAAAAGTGTGCAGGCGGCTCAAAGAAGAATAGCCAGTTCCGAAATCGTCAATATATAATTGAATTTCTAAATTTTTCAATTCCGCGAGGATAGCGACTGCTGATTCGGCATTGTCCATGATGACGCCTTCAGTAATTTCTACCTTTAAAGTGCGGGGGTCAAGCTGAGTTTCTTGTAAAATTTCGCGAATGCGATCGATTAAATCCGGTTGTTTAAATTGTTGGTTAGAAAGGTTGACACTGACAGTCAACGGCGGATTTGCTGGAAATTTTTGGTGCCACTCGTGGATCTGATGACAAGCCGATCGCATCATCCACCAGCCCATAGGTATAATCAATCTAGTTTCTTCAGCTACTAAAATAAACTCGCCAGGAGATACGATACCCCGCTGCGGGTGATACCACCGCATCAGCGCTTCAAAACCGCTGATTCTACCGGTAACTAGAGAGACGATGGGCTGATAGTAAAGCTGAAATTCCTGGGAGTCTAAAGCGCGTCGCAGGTCGTTTTCCAGTTGCAAAAGGGCGACGGCGCGAGTGTGCATACTTAAGTCAAAAACTTCGTGGCGAGCTTTGCCCAATCCCTTAGCATGATACATGGCAGCATCTGCATCTCGGAGCAGTTCTTCAGGCCGATCGTACAATATGGACAACGGGACATTGGGAACAGGAGAGTCGGAAGATAAGCAAGACAAAGAAGTTTCCCGATCGATATTTCCCAGATTTTCGGGGCTCGACAGTTTGCTGGTTTCCGTTGGATACGGAGGAACACCAGAACAAACAATCCCAATGCTAGCACTGGTAAAAACTTGATACTCGTTAAGGTAAAAAGGCTGTGCCAGTTCCGCCTGCACTCGTTCCGCAATCTGGATCGCATCCTCGGTGCTTTTGATATTTTCCAGCAAAATAGCGAATTCGTCGCCGCCGAGACGGGCAACGGTATCTCCAGCGCGCAAACAGATTCCCAGGCGCTGCGCGATCGCAATCAGCAACCGATCGCCCACTAAATGCCCCAAACTGTCGTTAACAACCTTAAAGCGATCAAGATCGATAAACAGCACCGCAAACAAAATCTCGGGGCGGCGTTTTGAAAGATTGAGCGCGTGCCCCAAGCGATCCATAAATAAAGCTCGGTTGGGCAAACCGGTTAGCATATCGTGCAAAGCATCGTGTACTAACTTATCTTCTGCTATTTTGCGGAGGGTAATATCTTCGACAGTGCCTTCGTAGTAAAGTAAATTTCCGTCAGGGTCGCGAACTGCCCGGCCGTTCTCGGAAACCCAGATAGTAGTGCCGTCAGCGCGGTAAACTTGCGACTCGAACTCTGACACAAAACCGTGTTTTTCGATCGCGCGCAAAAACTCGACGCGGCGGTTGGGATCGAGGTAAAGTTGGCGGTCTATGTCTTGGATATTCGCGATCAAGTCGGCGGCCGACTCGTAGCCGTAAATTCTCGCCAAAGCAGGGTTAGCGCTGAGGTAGCGTCCGTCGGCCGTTGTCTGGAAAATGCCTTCGATCGCATTTTCAAAGATACTGCGGTATTTCTCTTCCGCCTGTTGCAGGGCGAATTCGGCCTGCTTGCGATCGGTGATATCGGTCAACGTGCCAAGATAGCCTAGAACTTCCCCGCTTTTGGTCATTTCTGGCACTGCTTGCCAAAATACCCAGGTTGTGAAGTCACCGTTGCAAAAGCGGTACTCTAACTTACATGGCAACTTGTCTGTGACAGCGCAATACCACTGGCTCAAAACACGCTCGCGGTCTTCGGGATGCAAACTTTGCGCCCAACCTTCGCCTAGTGCCTTTGGCGCAGTCAATCCCGCCATCTCCAAAAATCGCTCATTGACGTACAAGCAATCTCCAGCAGCGTCGGCGCGGAAAATCCCGACCGGCAGTATTTTTGCCAAGGTGTAATAGCGGTATTCGCTTTCTAGCAGCGCGCTAGCAGCTACTTTAGTCTCTGTGATATCAAACATTGCGCCCTGAAGGATTACGGACTTGCTTGCTTCATCGCGAACTGCGGTCGCTTGATCACGGAACCAGACGACTCGACCGTTGCGGGCGATCGCGCGGTATTCTGAAACCAGCGACCCCTCGCAGAAGATATCTTCTCCCTCGCTGAATTTCTGTGTGGCATTTTCAACTAACACGCGGTCACGGTCTTCTGGGTGAACGAGTTTCAGCCACAGGTCGGGATCTGCTCTCCATTCAGCTACAGAATAACCTAGAAAAGTCTCGATTTGCGGGCTGATGTAAAGTTTGGCAGCCTTGCGGTTGAGGGGAGAAATGTAGGTGACAGCGGGCATTTGTTCTACCAGGGCGCAGTATTTCGCTTCTACAGTGGACAGTGCTGCTTCTAGGCGCTGCCGCTCTAATTCGGCGGCGGCGCGTCCCGCAAAGATGCTGAGAATTAATCGGAATTTGGCAAGATGTGCTTCCACCAGGGGTCGATCGTGGAAAATACAAATAATGCCTAAAGGTTCGCCGTAAGAGTTTTTCAGCAAGACTCCCAGGAAACTGCGCGCACCTGTAACTATCGGTCTGCGGTCTTCTGGAAAGGTTTCCCAGAGGTTGTCTAGACAGGAATACATTCCCTCCTCCAGCACCCGCGCTTCGGGAGTATTGGCGGTGTCGCACTCAAAGTTTGGCTGCTGCTGTCCGTCGCTCCAAAAACTGATAACTTGCAATCTATCGGCAGCAGCATCGGTGCGTGTCTTCGACTTAATCGATTTGGCAACGACGGCGGTGCGAACTCCGAGTGCTGAGGCTAAGTGGCAAACTAAGGCATCAAAGAATTCTGCTCCCCCCGGCGAATCAGTACCTGCTAGGATTTCGCCCAACAAATCTTCCTCCAATTGCTCGGAAGCAGTAACTTTGGGAGAATTCTCGGCATTCGGGCAAGGGGGATTGTCTCCCAGCGAACCCGAAATGCTCAGACTTAGCGTTTTGCTAGTTCCCGGCTCCAAAAGAGGCGAAGAATTCACAGTTAGGCACTGTTGCTTGGCCAAGAATACAGCGCGGCCCATACCTAAAACTTTACCCAAGAAGCTGTCAGTTGCCGGCCACAGATTTGAGTTGGGGAAAATCAAAAAGTTTTTCCACATTTTCAATCCCGCAGATAAATCGTCGGGCTTTAATTCTGCCAACTGCCGTTGCTTTTGGCCTAGCGGTAGACTGGAATGCCTTCGGTGCCACTTGAGATAAATCGCGGACACCAAGGCTAAAGTCGTCGATAATCCCAGAAGATATGCAAGAATCTCAAAGTAAAAAAATAAATCTAGCTCGAACATCGATTAGCACCGCTCGACAATTATTGTAGTTATCTGAAGCCAATCTATTTAAAAATAACTAAGTATCGTCACGGATGGGTAACGAATACAAGGTCAGATCGCCGTGAAGGCGACAGGAGAGTTAACAGTTGACAAAAAACCGGGCAATCCTTGACATTCCCGAACTTTTTGTGATTCTTTTGGTACAGGCTCAACCCGCACCGGTGAAATTGCAAACACATATATACGGTTGTGGCACTCCTCTAAGGGTGAGTTTACGTTGACTTTTATAATCATATTTAACGCTGCATTCACATCAGCATTAATCCGACTTTCATTCAAAGACCGAAACCACCCAAGTTTACCTCTCTTACCCTGGTAAGACTCTTGCTTACCGACAGGCTCTAAATCCCCAAATCTGCACTTATTTGTATAATATGCTTGTGTAACTGTTACCTTGATACGCAGTAACTCAGCTTTGTCAGTAATAATTTTTAGGATCTGGGTGTGAGGAATTACTACAAAAGTCTGATTCGTTTTTTTTCCTGATTCTATATTTTGTTTCCCCCCGATTTTTGTGCTAATAACTAGCTGCACGATTTTCTCATCCACCAACCGCTTGACAATCCAACTGCTGGTTTGATGAAGGTAGTTTTCTAATCGTTTGTTTCGCTTAAAGGTGATTTGCTGGATTTGGCGCGTGGTAGATTTTCCCGGGTCAATTTTTGACAGTAAAAATGCTCGGCGCTGATTGAAACCTTGATTGATTGATTTGAGATGTTTTTTATCATAGATAGTTGGAATAAATGTTGGCTTATTCGATGCCAAAGCGACGAGGTGATCCATCCCTAAATCTATACCTGCTCTGAGATGGCAATTTAAATCCACCAAGGTTACAAGTTTTTGATGGGCAACCTCAACAAGGTAGAGCGCTGTTTCAAGACCTATCCTTACCTTTATGACATTTGGGAATTTTGTAGAAATTATTATGCCATTTTGAAATAAATGAAATAGTCCCTTATTTTTGTCACCTCCCCTTTTTTCTATCGATGGGTTATCACGACTTAACAAGTTACGTCCCCAGATTTTAGGTTGGTATTGGGGTATGCTGGGGAGGAATGAAAATCGAGGTAGATATCGGTCATAAGCTCTTCTTGACTTTTGGCAATCCTCCCAATCGTGAACAACTTGTTTGAGAACTTGATTCCTAATTTTAGCAGGGAATGATTTAGAGCCGTGTCTAGGTTTTAAGATGGCAAATAACTGTGTGATAATTCTAGGCTCACTAACTTTAAGTTCCGAAGTGAAAAAGTGTTTCCTCATAAATATTTACCATTGTCGTTTAGATTTCTGGACAGTAATAATAAGTCATCAAACTGTTTATAAAAATGATGCGACCGATCTATGTAAGGTCTTTCAACAACCCTCATAATTTTGGGGATAAACGAAAAGTTTTTTGTTGCTTTGCTAAGCAATATACAATAAAGTCTAGGGATTATCTGATCTAGTGTAACACCCATGATGAAAGCCATCGTTTTTCAAACCCCCGGAAGCCCGTCCGTATTGAAAGTGCAAGATATCCCCGCCCCTACTATACAAACAGAAACAGATGTTTTGGTGCGGTTGCGAGCGGCGGGTATCAATCCGATAGATACTAAGTTGCGATCGCGCGGCACTTTTTACCCCGAGAAAACTCCTCACGTTTTGGGGTGCGACGGTGCTGGAGTCGTAGAGGCTGTCGGTGCTGGTGTGCAAAGTTTCCAAGTGGGAGACGAGGTTTTTTTCTGCAATGGCGGTTTGGGCGGGTCGATCGGTACTTACGCTGAGTTTGCCGTTGTAGACCAACGCTTTCTCGCCCTCAAGCCTGCTGCTTTAAGTTTTGCTGAGGCGGCGGCGGCACCGTTAGTTTTAATTACAGCTTGGGAATCGCTGTACGATCGAGGGCGCTTGCAAGGCGGCCAAAAAGTGCTGGTTCAAGCTGGTGCCGGCGGTGTCGGCCACGTCGCGGTACAGTTGGCGAAGTTGCAGGGGGCAGAGGTTTGCACGACTGTTAGTTCTGAGGAAAAAGCCAATTTTGTCAAGCACCTAGGTGCAGATTCAGTTATTTTATACAAAAATACCAATGTTGTCGATGAGGTTTTGACTTGGACTCAAGGACAAGGAGTTGATTTGGCTTTCGATACAGTCGGGGGAGAAACTTTTTACCAAACTATTCCGGCTGTGAAGATTTATGGAGATTTGGTAACAATTTTGGAACCCGATCCAGCTTTGGGCAATTTGAAAACAGCGAGAATGCGGAATCTGAGAATTAGTCTGGAATTAATGTTAACACCTATGCTGGAAGGTTTGGTGGAGGAACAGGAACAGCAGGCTCATATTTTGCAGAAGTGTACTCGTTTGTGCGATCGCAACTTGTTAAAAATTCACGTTAGCACAACTTTCCCTCTCGAAGAAGCGCAAGCCGCTCACGAACTGTTAGAAACAGGCTCAGTAACCGGTAAAATAGTGCTTGAAATTGGGGGTTAAAAATGCGGATTTTAAAATTTGCGGGTTGAAGAATCGCAGGCGATTGAGAATTGCGGGCGATTTCAAGAGACTGTTGGCAAATTTAAAAAGGGTGAAATCAAACATCCCATAATCATCGCAGGAGAGCTAAAGCAATTTTTGCAGGAGTCGTAAACTTTTTACTCCACCTCAACCCTCCCCGAACCCAAGGGGAGGGAGCAAGAAATTCACAAATGATGCGAGGATTTGATATACTGCGTATTCCAGGTTTATGAAATACACGGCTCTCCTGAAGTTGCGGTGATATTTTTATCTAATTAGAAAAGCAAGCTAATACGCGTTCTCGAAAATTATCAAAG